>NZ_BAAANN010000027.1:0-132135 GCF_039529815.1 Amycolatopsis minnesotensis
CGACACCACCCCCTTCGAACGCATCGTCGACACCGCCACCCCCCACCGAGACCCCAGCCGCAACCCCCTCACCGAAGCCATGATCGTCCTCGACAACACCCCCGAGCACCCCCCGTCGCTGCCAGGGCTGGAAGTCACCGAGGAGTCCTTGGTCAGCGACAAGGTCAGCCACGACCTGAGCGTGGACTTCGTGCAGGGGCAGGACGGGCTGGCCGCGGTACTCGGGTACAGCACAGCGCTGTTCGACCGCGAGACGATCGAGCGCATGGCGGAGCACCTCGAGGAACTGCTCGTCAACCTCGCCGCCACCCCCAACCGTCCACTCACGACAGTGCCGATGCTCCGCGAGGCCGAACGACGGCTCGTGGTCGAACAGTGGAACGACACCGCGCGGGAGATCCCGCCCACCTCGATCGTCGAAGCCTTCGACCAGCAGGTGCGCCGCACACCGGACGCGGTCGCGGTGGTCTGCGGCAGCACCCGGCTGACCTACCGCGAACTCGGCGCACGAGCGACCGCACTGGCGCACCACCTCACCGGGCGCACCGGTGAAACGCTGGTGGCCCTCGCCTGCGGTCGGAGCGCGGACACGGTCGTCGGGATGCTCGGCGTGCTGAAGGCGGGCGGCACCTACCTGCCGATCGACACCGGCAACCCCGACAGCAGGCTCAAGTACCTCCTCGGCGAGTCCGCGCCGGCGCTCGTCCTCACCGTCGACACCGGAACGCGGACGCGCTTGCGGTCGCTGACAGACGCACCCGTCCAGCTCCTCGACGAAGTCGAAAGCCCCGGCGAAACGGGAACCCTGCCTTCGATACGCCCGGAGAGCGCCGCTTACGTGCTGTACACGTCGGGCTCCACCGGCAAACCGAAGGGCGTCGTCGTCGAGCACCGCAACCTCACCGCGCTGTTCACCCACCACCGAGCCGAGCTCTACGGCCCCGAGCGCACGAGTGCGGGCAAACGGCTTTCGGTGGCGCTGACCGCCGAGTGGTCGTTCGACGCGTCGTTGAACGCCATCCTGATGATGATCGACGGCGACGAGTTGCACATCGTCGACGACGACGTCCGCCGCGACCCCGACCTGTTCCTCGATCACCTGGTGCGCAACGGGATCGACGTGCTGTGCCTGACCCCGTCCTACACCCGTCACCTCGTCGAATCGGGGATCACCGGCATGGGCGCCCACACGCCGAAGGTGCTGCTGGTCGGGGGCGAGGCGATCGACGAGGAACTCTGGCAGACGCTGCGCGCCCTGCCGGCTACGCACGTGTACAACCTCTACGGCCCGACGGAATGCACCGTGGAAACGGTGCTCTGCCGCCTCGACGAGAGCGACGTGCCGGTGATCGGCCGTCCGATGTGGAACACGCGAGCACTGGTACTCGATGACGCCCTGCGCCCGGCGCCGATCGGGGTGGGCGGCGAGCTCTACCTCGCCGGCGCCCAGATTTCCCGCGGCTACCTGAACCAGCGCCTGCTCACCGCGGAACGGTTCGTCGCCGATCCCTTCAGCACCAAGGGAGAGCGGCTCTACCGCACCGGTGACCTGGCGCGGTGGCGGGCAGGCGGGACACTCGAATACCTCGGCCGCGCCGACCAGCAGGTGAAGGTGCGCGGGTTCCGGGTGGAACTCGGCGAGATCGAACGCGTCCTGGCCAAGCACACCGGGTCGGGCCAGGTGGCGGCGGTGCTCCGGGAGGACCGCGCCGGGTCGCCCCAGGTCGTGGCCTACGTGGCCGGAACCTCGCTCACCGCGGAAGAGCTCCGCGCCACGCTCGCGCTCGAACTGCCCGCCTACCTCCTGCCGTCGATGTTCGTCGTGCTCGAAACGCTGCCGTTGACGGACAACGGCAAGATCGATCGTGCCGCGCTGCCCGTCCCCGAGATCAGCGCGGAGCTGGCGGAGGCGTACCTGCCGCCCCGCACGCCCGTCGAAGCCACTCTCGCCGAGGTATGGGCCGAGACGCTCGGAGTCGAGCGGGTGGGCGTGAGCGACAACTTCTTCCTGATCGGCGGCGACTCCATCCTCAGCATCCAGCTCGTATCGAAGGCGAGGCAGGCGGGGCTGCGGATGGCGGCGAAGGACCTGTTCCTCGCCCCCACCATTGGACAGCTCGCGACGCTCGTCAGCACCGGCGAGCCACGAGAGGCCGCGCCGGTGCGGCCGGTCACGGGGCCGCTGCCGCTCACCCCTGTGCAGCGCGACCACTTCGCCCGCGACCCGATCGCCCCCTGGCAGTTCAGCCAGTCGGTGCTGGTCGAACTGGCCGGGGACGTCGAGACGGGCGCGCTGCGCACCGCCCTGTCCGCGCTGGTGAGCCACCACGACGCGCTCCGGACGCGGTTCACCGCCGCCGACGGCGAGTGGTCGGCGACCATCGCGGAGGACGAGCACGCCGATGTGCTCGAAACGCACGCTCTCACCGACGGCGACGAATCGGCACGGTGGGCGGCGCTGCGCGAGCGAGCGGTGCTGGCGGACCAGTCGTTCGACCTCGGGGCGGGGCTTCTCCTGCACGCGGTGCTGTTCAACGGGGTCGGGAATCCGCTGCTGTTCCTCAGCGCCCACCACCTCGTCGTCGACGCGGTGTCGTGGCGGATCCTCCTCGACGACCTGGACACCGCCTACCACCAGGCCCTCGCGGGCGAACCGATAGACCTCGGCGCGAAGACGTCGCCGGTGCGCGACTGGGCGGAAGGGCTCGTGCGCCACGTCGGCGACGGTGCCTTGGACGGCCAGCTTCCGTACTGGTCGGCACTTCCGGAGGTCGCACCGCTGCCGGTGGACCACCCCGGGCCGAACCTGGTCGCCACCGCGCGCTCGCTGTCGCTTTCGCTGCCCGAGCGGGAAACCGACGCGCTGGTGCGGGTCGCGCCGTCGGCGCTCCGGATCCCCGTGCAGGATCTGCTGCTGATCGCGCTCGCGGTGGCGGTGAGCCGGTGGGCCAACGACGACCGCGCCGCGATCGATGTCGAGGGCCACGGCCGGGAGGGGCTGCTCGACGAGCTGGATCTCACCAGGACGGTCGGCTGGTTCACCGAGATCCATCCGGTCGTGCTCGACGTACCCGACGCGGACTGGCCCGCGCTGGTGAAATCGGCTCGCCGTCAGCTGCGCGCGGTGCCCGGGCGCGGAATCGGTTACAGCGCCCTGCGACGGCTGAGCCGGCCCGGCTCCCCCGCCGCGGCGCTCACCGCGCGAAGGCAGCCGCAGGTCGCGTTCAACTACCACGGCAGGATGGACGGGCTCGCTGGTGACGGCAACGGGCTCTACCACCGCTTCCGCACCCCGGTCGGGCAGGAGCAGAGCCCCGACGAGCGGATGGCGTACCTGGTGGAGTTCGTCGGCGCGGTCCGCGGCGACGTGCTGGAGTTCGAGCTGCACTACTCGGCGGCCAGCCACGACGAAGGCACCATCGCGAAACTCGCCGACGCGTTCGGCGACGCGCTTCGTTCGCTGGCCGAGCACGCCGACCCGTCGGTGAAGGGATGAGCGTGGACGAACTGGCCTTGACGACGGCGCTGGCGGAAGTGGCGGCGCGGCACGGCGTCCCGGACGCCAGGCTGGTGGTGCACGACGGCGACCGGACCCTATTGGCGCAGACCGGTTCCGCGGTGACGGACCGCACCGCCTTTCCGCTCGGGTCACTCACCAAACCGTTCACCGCGACGCTGGTGATGACGCTCGTCGAAGACGGCGATGTCGATCTCGACACCTCGCTCGTGGCATACCTGCCCGAGCTGGCCGACGACGCCGGGGTGACGCCACGGCTGCTGCTCAGCCACCTGGCCGGGCTTCCGTCCGATGTGGACGAAGGCGAGGACGCGCGCACGCGCGAGCAGTGGGCGGCCGAGCACTGCCGGGCCGGCCGGCTGGCCCATCCGCCCGGCGCCGCCTTCTCCTACTCGAACGCGGGCTACCTGATGGCGGGCCGCCTCGTCGAGGCCGTCACCGGGATGGCGTGGGCCGATGCGGTGGACACGTTCCTGTTGCGGCCCTTGGGCATCGAGCCCGCGTTCGTCACCGGTCCCCCGTCGAGGCGCCCGATCGCCACCGGGCACGTGGTGCACCCGGTGCTCGCCGAGGCGCAGCCGGTGGCCGCCGAGGCGATGCCAGCGGTGGAGGCACCGAACGGCGCGCTGGCCCTCAGCGCCGACGACCTGGTGGCCTTCGCGCGCCTGCACATGACCGATCCCGCACTGCCCCGTCCGCTGACCGAGGACACGCTCGCCGCGATGCGGCTGGACCAAACCGCGGGCGCCGCGGTCGGCCCGTTCGGGCTCGCCGACGGATGGGGCCTCGGCTGGGCGCTCTACCGCGATGGCGACACCGTCTGGTATGGACACGACGGGATGACCGACGGCGGTTCGTGCCACCTCCGGTTCGATCCGGTACGGGGAACGGCCGTCGCGGCCACCACGAACGCCAGCACCGGCGCGGCGATGTGGGGTGACCTCGTGGCCGCGCTGCACGAGCACGGTCTGTCCATTGGGGACTATCCTTTCACGACCGTTCCGGACGGCCCGGCACAGGAGGCGCCCGCGGACTGTCTCGGCGGGTACGTCAACGGCGGGCACGAACTCACCGTGACCCCCGGTGATGACGGCGGTCTCCGGCTGGCGATCGACACCGCGCCCCATTCCACGCTCAGCTGTTTCGACGATCTGCGGTTCGCGATGCGGGACCTCGGGGCGGGAAGGCTGCTGTGCGTCGGCAGGTTCCTCCGCGAGCCCGGCGCCACCGGGATCGACCTGCTCCAGTTCACCGGCAGGCTCGCCAGGCGCGCCGCCGCGCCCCGCTGACCGGCACCACCACAGGGAGACCACCGTGCCTGACGCAGGCCTGCCGGCGAACCCGGCCGGAACCACCCGACCGGTCGGCACCGCCGAACCGGAAACACCGTTGTCCCGCAACCGGAACTACCACATCCTGTGGGCCAGCCAGCTGCTGTCCGAGTCGGGCAAGGAGATCGCGTTCGTCGCGTTCCCCCTGCTGGTGCTGGTCTCCTCCGGCTCACCGCTGCGGATGGGCGTCGCTTCGTCGATTCTCGCCGCGGCGAGCGTCGCCGCGAGCGTGCCTGCCGGGATCCTCGCCGACCGGGTCGACCGCCGGAAGCTGATGCTGCTCTGCGAGGGCCTGCGAGCGCTCGGGCTGGCGAGCATAGCGCTCGTCCAGTTCACCGGTTCGCTCTCCTTCGCCCACATCATGATCGTGGCCGCGCTCGAAGGCGCGCTCGGCTCGGTGTTCGAACCGGCGGAGCACGCCGCGCTCCCGCAGGTGGTGCCGAGGTCCCAGCTCGCGAACGCGGTGGCCCGCAACACCGCGCGGCCCTTCATCGCCATCCTGCTCGGGCCCGCGCTCGCCGGCCTCGCGTTCGCGGCGCACCCGGCGCTGCCGTTCACCGTCGAAGCGGTCGCGCTGACCGCCTCCTTCGTGGTCCTGCTCTTCCTCCGGCTGCCGCCCCGCACCGGCGAACCGGCGCCGCGCCAGGCGTTCCGCGCCATGGCCGAGGGCTTCCGCTGGGCACTGGGCCGTCAGACGATCCGGTCCACCCTGGTCTACAGCGTGTTCATCAACCTCGCCTTCCACGCGGTGATCCTGCTGGTGCTGGCGATCTCCGGCGAGGACAACGTCGGGCCGGGCCAGATCGGGCTCACCATGGCCTGCCTCGGCGCCGGCGGGCTGCTCGGCGGCCTGTTCGCGGCCAAGCTGCACGCCGCGCTGCCCGCCCCGCTGATAGTCATCGGGTTCGCCTGGGTCGCCACCGTGATGACGGCGCTGATGGTCACCGTGCCGCGCGGCCTGCCCCTCGGGCTGCTGCTCGCCGGCGCCGCGTTCCTCGCGCCGCTGGCGAACACCACCGTCGTGAGCTACCAGCTCATGATCACCCCCGACGAACTCCGCGGGCGGTTGAGCGGGATCTCGGCGCTCGGCTCGGGGGCGGCCGGTGCGGTGGGCCCGCTGGTGACCGGTTCCGTGCTGACCCTCACCGGCAGCGGGACGACGAGCATCGTGGTGTGCGCGGCCGCGATGGCGCTCATCGCCGCCGGAGCGACGCTGAGCCCGACCTTGCGGCGCTTTCCCACGATCCGCGCCGAGGACGAAGATCACCGGACGTGAGCTGGGCGGAGTCGGGGTGTGACTCGATGTGACATCATTCGCGGGTGAGCACGTCAACCCCCGTCGAGGCGCGGGCGAACGAGAGGGTCGCGACGACGCCGTGGCAGGCCATGCGCGGCAACGCCGGGCGCTTCCTGCTCTCGGGCTGGCCGTGGCGGTCGCTCGTCTACCTCGCCGTCGGTGCGACCGCGGTGGTGCCGATGCTCGCACTCCTCAAATGGCTCTCCCAGTTCGGCACGGTCGGCGCGTACGCGTCGGGACTGCTGATCCTGCTGGCCGTCTGCTTCGTCGTCGCGGTGCCGCTGGCCACCGTCGAGCGCAGGCGACTGCGCGTGATGGACCTCGCGCTGTCCTCCGGCAAACTCCGCCGCCGATCCTCGACCGGTCCCCTTCACTGGGTCGCCGCGCAGCTAAGGGACCCGGGCACCTGGCGCGCCTTCGGCTACGCCGTGGCGCTCGCGCTGGTGCTCGGGCCGCTCGACCTCGCCATCGTGCTCACCGCGGCCACGATCCTGATCCTGCCCATCACGCCGATGCTCGAGTTCCTCCTCGACATCGACTCGATGATCAACCTCGGTCCGCCGGGCAGCAGTCCGGACACCAGCATCCTGGCGAAGACGCTCGTGGTGCTGAGCGGTTTCGTGCTGATCCCCGTCGCGGCCTACGCCGTCTCCGCGGTCGCCGCGAGCCAGGCCGCGCTCACCCGCCTGATGCTGGCGCCGAGGGGCGAGGAGATCACCGCGTGGGGGCGCCAGTCGGCGAACTCGCGAACCTGGCTCGCCAGCGTCACCGAGGCCGAGCGGCGGCGCATCGAACGCGACCTCCATGACGGGGCCCAGCAACGGCTCGCGACGCTCATCCTGAAGCTCGGCATCCTCGAACACGACCAGAAGCACTGCGACTGCGGGAGTCGTGAAGAAGTCGCGGCCGCCCGCGACGACGCCCAGCTGGTGCTCGCCGATCTGCGGCGGCTCATCAGGGGCATCCATCCGCAGTCGCTGACGAACTCCGGGATCGCCGCGGCCGTGGACGAACTCGCCGCCCAGTGCCCGATCCCGGTTTCGGTGCGGATCGACCTCCCGCTGCGGCCCGCGCCGGAAATCGAATCGGCGGCCTTCTTCGCCGTGAACGAGGCGCTGGCCAACATCGTCAAGCACAGCCACGCCGAACACGCCGAAGTCACCGGGACGCTCTCCGGCGGGCTGGTGCTGTTGAAGGTCCGCGACGACGGCGTCGGGGGCGCCGACACCTCCGACGGCACCGGTCTTCGCGGGCTGGCCGACCGGGTGGCCGTCGTCGGCGGGCGGGTACTCCTGCACAGTCCCCGTGGCGGCCCGACCGTCCTGCTCATCGAGTTGCCGGAGAACCTGATCGACCACGCGTGACCCGGCGCGTTTTCCCCTCGTGCCAACCGATCGAGCGAATTCGAACGCGTTGCCGAGCCGGTCCCCTGTGCGCGATGCTCGATTCGATCTTCGGCCCGATCGAGAGGGACGTCTTGGCAACCACCGCTTCCGGCGCGAAGGCCACCAGCCACCGCGCCCTGTCCGCCTTGCCCGCGCTTCCGGTGCTGGCCACCGCCGGCACCGTCGTGACCCTCGCCCTGGCCTTGTCCTGGCGGCACGGCTACTACCTCGACGAACTGTACTTCCGGGTGGCGGGGAAGCACCTCGCCTGGGGGTACCTCGACCAGCCACCACTCATCCCGTTCCTCGCCAAGGCGCAGATCGCGCTGTTCGGCGACACGGTCGCCGCGATCCGCGTCGTGCCCGCCATCATCGGCGGGCTCGTGGTGGTGCTCGGCGCGCTCATCGCCAGGGAACTCGGCGGCGGCAGACGCGCGCAGATAGTGGCCGCCGGCGCGACCGCGGCGTCGATGCTGACCATCAGCATCTCCCACATCCTGCACACCTTCACCGTGGACCTGGTGGTGTGGCAGGGAATCTGCTGGTGCGCGATCCGGCTGCTGCGCACGAGGGACACCCGGCTGTGGCTCGCGATCGGCGCCATCGTCGGCGCCGGCCTGCTCAACAAACTGCTTCTCGTGCTGCTGGTCGGCGTGCTGGCCGCGAGCCTGCTGCTCACCGGCCCCCGCGAGGTGCTCCGCAGCCGTCACCTCGCCTATGGGATCGGCATCGCCGCGGTGCTCGCGGCGCCGGTGCTGATCTGGCAGACCGCGCACGGCTGGCCGCAGTTCGACATGGCTTCGAGCATGGCGGGCCGCGACGCGGTGCGCATCGCGTTCGTGCCGACCCTGCTGCTACTGCTGGTCGGCCCCGTTGTCTGTCCACTGTGGATCGCGGGGTTCGTCGGCCTGCTCCGCGCGCCCCGGTGGCGGGCCTACCGGTGCTTCGGTGCCGCGTTCGCCATCATGGTGGTCCTGCTGCTCCTGCTCGGCGCGCAGGCCCGCTACACCAGTGGCCTGCTGACCGTGCTGCTGGCCGCGGGCAGCGTCACCGCGGCCGACTGGGCGGCGACCGCCACGCGCAGGGCGTTGACCTGGCTCGGGGTGGCGGCCAACGCGGCGCTCGGGATCGTCGTCATGCTCCCGGTGCTGCCGATCGGCTTCTACGCCCAGTACGCCGGCTTCCCGCTCTTCGGCGAGGGGCAGGTCGGTCAGGCGGGCTGGCCACGGCTGGCCGAGCAGGTCGCCGCCGTCCACCGGACGCTGCCGCAACAAGACGCCGCGCACGCTGTCATCCTCACCCGCACCTACAGCCAGGCCGGCGCGATCGACAGGTACGGCCCGGAATACGGGTTGCCCGGCGTCTACAGCGGCCACAACTCCTATGCCGACTTCGGTGTGCCCGGTGAAGACAAGACCGTCGTGATCACCTTCGGGATGCCGGCCGCGCAGCTCGCCTCGCTGTTCGAGCGCTGCGAGCCGCGCGGTCCGCTCACCGCTGACCTGCCGCTGCTCGATCGGGGCCAGGAAATCGCGGTCTGCCACCAGCCGAGGGAATCGTGGTCGCGGCTGTGGCCGAAGATCCGGTGGCTCGGGGACTTCTGACCCACCTGCGCCGGGGTGCCCACGTGGGCACCCCGGCGCAGGTGGCTACTCGCCCATCGCCTTCACCAGGCTCGCCGGGCGCATGTCCGTCCAGTGCTCGTTGACGTAGTCGAGGCAGTTCTGCCGGGTGTCCTCCTGCTTGACCACGGTCCACCCGGCCGGGACGGCCACGAACGACGGCCACAGCGAATGCTGGCCCTCGTCGTTGACCAGGACCAGGAAGGTCCCGTTCTCGTCGTCGAATGGATTAGTCACCACTACCTCCTGTGCATCACGGGTTCTCTTGCGAAAAACTGGGGTGGGCTACGCCGGGTTCATCCGCGGCACAGCTCACCGAGTGGACGTCGTTGCGCCGGAGCGAACCGGCTGCCGTCCCACACCGGTGCCGCCGCGCCGTCCGATGCGGTTTCGGCGGGCCGCCGCGGGCGCGCGTTCGCCCCGCCGTCCAGCAACGCCACCCCGAGCGCGGTCAGGTTGTGCGTCACCGTGTTGCGGTGCCGGTGCGTGGTGATGAGCCGCGCGTTGCGGAGCACCGCGGTGTGGTGACTCGCCCCCGCGGGGGAAATCCCGAGGTACTCGGCCAGCTCACCCGTCGTCCTGCTGTCGGTCAGCGCCTGCAGCATCGCGGCCCTGGTGCGGCCGACGAGCGCGGCGAGCGATCCGGCGCCCTCGCGCCTGCGTCCCCACAGCAACCCGCCCAGCCGCGGTTCGGGCGGCGCGGGGAAGACCAGTGCCGGTTGCCCGCGGCGTTCGGTCACCACGCACGATTTCGGTGCCAGGAACACCGACGGCACGAGCAGCAGCCCGGTACCGGTCAGCCGCAGGTCCGGACCGGGGAGATCGACGAGTTCGAGCACGGGGTAGGTCCAGCGGACCGTCGGGTGCAGGGTCGTGAAGAGCCGTTCCAGCCCGCCGACGGCCAGCGCCCTGCCCAGTTCGTCGCGCACCGATTCCAGGTAGCCGTGCACGCGCCACCAGTAGGAGGCCAGCGCTACCTGGAAGAAGTCCTGCACCGCGCTCGCCGTCTCGGCCCGGTCGAGCCCGGTGTCCGGCGCCGCGGACTCGCCGACGAGGCCGCGAAGCGCCTGCGGTCTTTTGGCCAAGAGCGCGAGCGGTTTCGTCAAGGTGGCCCGTGCGTCGACCTGTCCCGCGACGTACTGGGCCCACGTTCTGAGCGCCGGCGCGGTGTCCGAGGCGAACGACTCCATCGCGAACACGGTCTCCGCGAACGGGCCGAGCGTCGACGTCATCCGCACCCCGCCGAGATCCTGGTCGGTGAACTGAATCCGCATTCCGGTATCTCCCCCATTCCCGACTTCGTTTCCCCAGGCTTGTCGAACCCGTCCTCACACCTCGCCCAGCAGCGCGTGGCCGAGTGGGGTGAGGGCGTGCAGGACGGTGTTCCGGCTGCGCTCGGTCGTGATGAGGCCCGCCTGCCTCAGCACGCCGGTGTGCTGGCTGGCGCCCGCCGGCGAAACGCCGAGGCGCCCCGCGAGCTGGCCGGTGGTGCTCTTCGCGGTCAGCGCCCGCATCACCTCCGCGCGGGTGCGGCCGACCAGTGCGATGAGGGCGCGCTCCCCGCGCTTCACCTGTTCGCCGCCCGTGCCTGCCGGATCGGGCAGCGCCGGGAACACCAGCGTCGGCTGCCCGCACTCCCAGACGAGCACCGGGTCCCTGTCGTGCAGGAAGAAGGAGGGCGCCAGCGCCAGGCCCCTGCCGTCGAGCCGGACGTCCTCGCCGTCGCAGCCCTGCAACTGCAGGGACTTCGAGTCCCAGCGCACCCGCGAGTGCAGGGTGGCCAGCAGGCGGTCCACCCCGCCGGTGGCCAGGATCCGCCCGCGCGCGCTGCGCTCGCCCTCCAGGTGCCGCCGGATCGACATCCAGGTCGGGCGCACGGCGACTTCGCGGAACTCTTCGATCGCGGCCTGCGCCTCGGCAAGGCCGATTCCGGCCGCCTCCAGCGGCTCCTCGTGCATCTGGGTCGGGCGTTCGCGGAACGACAGCAGTGCCGAGGTCGGGCGCAGCGCCTTGACCAGTGTCTTCAGCGTCTGCGCGCGAGAGCCGAGCTCGGCGTGCACCTTCTTGTGCCACTCGGCGAACGGCGTCCGCCCCGCCCTGCCGAGCATGTCGAGGGCGAAGACCGTTTCCGACTCCATTCCCACCGTGGAAACGAGGCGCACCCGTGAAACGTCCCCGCTCGCGAAAAGTATTTTGCGCACGAAAAGAACCCGCCTTCCTCCGATGCACGAGGCCATTTTTTCATGGCGTCGCCATTCGAATCCCCACAGTTGAGCCGAGATCGCCTTCAGCACCCTGACGGCGCCGCCTGGTAGCGCCGCCGGGTGAAGTCCGGGTAGTGCTAGCACTACCTGCCGCGATCATTCCGTAGGACGATCCAGCGCGCAAACCCGCTCGCGATCACGTTCGCCCGCGAGCCGGACAGTGCACGGGAGCCGGTTCCGGAACCCACACCGACGCGGCACTTTTCAGCAGAACTGAAAAAGGGAGCCGCCGGCTTTCGCCAGCGACTCCCTTGGCCACCCGCAGGTCGCGACCCGCTCAGCCACACCCGGCCGGCTGCTTGCCCTCGGCGATCCGGCCCCGGCACAGTTCGAGGATCGCCATGATCATCGACGCGCCCGACTTGCCGAACCTGGTGCGGTAGCGCCGGATCACGAAGTTCTCGCGCGCGTGCTCGACCCTGGTCCCGCCCGAGTCGATCCGCAGCCGCTGGATGTGACCTGACAACGAAATGCGACGCTCGACCAGCTCCAGAATCTGCTCGTCCATCTGGTCGATCTGCTTGCGCGTCTCTTCAATAACCTGTGCCGACATACCTGGACCGCCATCCCTCGCCAAGAAAGAGTCCCGCGCGCCACCATTCGACGTGCGAAACATCGCCCATGTGTGCTCCGAAGCCAGCGAACAGAAACCGTGCAAAAGTAGCCCCAGAGGTTCCGCTCGAGAACGGCGCAACTGTAGCACGGATTAGCGAATGCGGGACGGCAGCCGACTATGCGCCGGCATTCCCCTTCCGCTCGATTAACTCGGCGAACCGGGACAGATCCCGTGAAATGTCGTGGATGAGGTCCGCGACCGTGCGCGCCCGGTGCGAGGGCACGCCCTCGACGAGCCGCTCCCACTCCGGGGTCTCCGCGAACCTGCTGTCCAACCACCGCAGCAGCGCCCGCCCCGCTTCGGTGAACCGGAAGGACGGGTCCTTTCGCAGGGCTTCCAGCATCGCGATCCGATCGGCGCGGGACGTCTGCGATTCGGACCGGGGCTCCGCCGGGTCCGGCTCGTGCTCGTCCGATTCGATGGCCAGCGCTCCGCGCTGCCGGGGCGGCACGGGATGTTTGCCCCGGCTCAGCCGCTCGCGCACGTCGGACACCGTCGACGGGGCGACCCCCGCCGCCCTGGCGATCTCGCGCAGCGACGCGGCCGGATTCTCCCGCAGCAGCTCGCTCGCGAGCAGGCGACCGGCCGCGGTGTTGGTGGGGCGAGTCCGGCCGTCCTTTCCCAACCGAACGTTCGACTGAGTGAATTCCTCACTCGAACGCGTCCTGACCCCGCCGACGGTCTTCGGCGCGAGCCCGGTCACCGAGGCGATCATCCGGTCGGACCAGTGCGGGTGCGAGCCGATGATCCGCCGCGCGGCGGCGATGCGATCGTTGAGCGACAACGGCAGGCCGTGCGCCACGTTCGCACGGACGGCCAGCACGAAGGCGTCCTTCTCGTCGCCGTCGTAGAACCGGACGTCGAGCTCCGTCTCTCCGCGCAGGATCGCGGCCCGCAACCGGTGCATGCCGTCGATCACGCGCATTGACTGCCGGTGCACGATGATCGGCGGCAGTTCCGCGTCCGATTCGGCGAGCATCCTCGCGTGCTGCTGATCCTCGCCTGCCGCCCTCGGCGAATCGGCGGCGACGAGTTCGCCGATCCGCACCCTGGTCACCTCGGTCATGCCGACCGCGCGGGCAGGCGACAGTTCCGCCGCCCGCGTTAGCTCGTCCATCCGATGAACCGGCTGCTCAGGCATTGCCTCCCCCTCGACAGGCCACCCGCTCCCCAGCGTCGCGCCGGGCGGACCGCCCGGCCACACCAGGCCCACGACGAATCGCCAAAACTCCCCAGTCCGACGACGACGTGTCGCACCCCGGTACAACCGCGGTGAAACCCGACTTTGCCACGAGAAGGAAGCCCGAGCATTGTTCGGCTCTACCCCAGAGGAAACTCCACACATCTCGTGACTATTTAATTATTTGAAACAAAAGTATACCAGAACTTAACCCGCTGTCGTCAAGAACGGACACTTGAGACAAGTCGACCACCCGAACAGACTAATACTTCTGACTGCGCCCTGGCATCGCACCGCACCGGGTTTCACCGGACGGCTAACAACGGCCAGCGCCAGCCTGAAACAGGCGAGCGAGGGGCGCGTTCTTTCGCCGACCGGCTCCCCCTCGCCGGTGAATCACCGTTTATGCACGTAAGAGACCCGGGGCGGATAGCGGACGGCCAGGAGGCGTTAACCCTGACGGACCGTCAGAAAAGATTGCCAGCTCAATCCGGCACTCTTCTTTGAATATTCTTAGCGAACACTTAGCCTGCCATTAGGGGCCCGCGGACCCGGCTCCAGCCCGTGCGGCACCGCCGGATGTGATGGGCGTCTCTCCCCGGCGACATGCGCGATCCGACGCTAAGTCCGAGGTCACGCGACCCGAGGACGATGTCCCGATCACCGGCACACAGCGGCACGCCACCCGTGCGGACGGCGGCACTCGAATTCGAGAGCCGACGACTCGGCTGCCGGCAGAACTCGTCACGGAACCGGGCCACCAGCGGCTCGACGACGACGATCCCGAGACTCACCAGACAGCCTTGCCCGCCTGCCGGTGAAACAATTGACAGTGCCCGTACCGGGAATTCATCGAAGATCAAGTGAGCCCACTATGAGATCGCTCTTTGTGAAATTGCGCGCACACCATCGCCGATCCGGCTATGCCACGACGACCACCAGCACTTATCCGGCCGAGCAACTTCGGCCAGCGTTTTCGGCGCACGGTTCGAACAGGCCGCTCCGGAAGATTTCCGACGTCCTCGAAACGGCAGACCTCCGCCGATTCGAAGACGCGGAAACGCCCGCCGCCGCCCAAGGTCCCGATGTTCCACACCCGCTGCGCACCCTCGCCGAGCGGAGGGCGAATGCGAGGGCGCACGACATCTTCGCCGGACAGGTCCGTCACCGACGGTGACCGGTTCGCCGGTGCTGAACCCGGACTCCCCGCCGTTGGTTACTGAGCGCTCACTTAGACTGGGACCGTACGACGGATGCCGTCAAGGGCCCGCGCGCGCACGCCACGATCCGGGAGGATGTCCTGCCATGACCACGTCCCTTTCGACGGACCTGTGGCCGGACGTCCAGCCGGACGCCGCCCGCAGGCTGATGCTCGCCGGGGTGGAGTCGTTCGCCCGCCGCGGCTACCACGCCACCACCACCCGCGACATCGCCAGCGGCGCGGGCATGAGTCCCGCAGCGTTGTACGTGCACTTCCCCTCGAAGGCCGCACTCCTGTTCGCGATCAGCAAGAGCGGGCACGACCAGACGCTCGCGCTCGTGGAGGGCGTGGTCGCGGGTGCGGGCAGCCCGTCGGCGCGGATGCGGACGCTGGTGCAGGGCTTCGCCGCGTGGCACGCGCGCCGGCACACGGTGGCACGGGTCGTGCAGTACGAACTCGGAGCGCTGCCCGAGCAGGAACTGGAGATCGTCACCGCCCTGCGGCGGCGCATCGAACGGCACGTCGAGCAGCTCATCGCGGACGGCGTCGCCTCCGGCGACTTCACCGTCGGCAACCCGCGCACCGCGGCGAGGGCGGTGCTGTCCCTCGGCGTCGACGTGGCGCGCTGGTACAGCGAGCGCAACCGCCAGAGCCCGGACGCGCTCGGCGACGAGTACGGCGAGCTCGTGTTGCGCATGCTGGGCGCGTCGACCTGACGAACTGCACATTTCGGGCAAACTGTCCATCTGGCATCCGGGTGGCGTACCCACCGGTCGGTGTCGATTCACCGGGAAATCCTCGAGCTGCGACGTTGACCACGCTCGACTACACGATGAGGCATCTCGGCATGGCGCGCGGGCCGGTGCTCACTGTCACCATCGTGATCAGCCCCACCCAGCTCGTGGTGATCCCTTGGGCCGCAAGGCTTTCCGACCGCATCGGGTGGCTGCGGACCTACGCGGCGGGCACGATCGGCCTGCTGCGCCGGGCGGTGCCGATGTTCCTGCTGATCGACACCGCCTCGCTCGGCTGCTCGCCGCGATCGCGCTCGGCTCCATCGCGACCCTCGCCGGGCGAGGGGCGTCCCCCGCGCCGAAACCGGCGGTCTGACCTGCGGAAAACGCACACGGGCGAATACTGTCCGGAGTGGTGGCGCGCTAGTACTTGCCAAGCTGTGACAAGCACGGCGAAAGTATGCGCATGGTGTCCTTCGATCCGGCAAGCCTGCTCACGGTCGCGCACGCCGAAGCACTCGCCGGGCTGGCGGAGGGCGGTGTCCCGATCGGCGCCGCGCTGTTCACAGTGGACGGTGAGCTGCTCGGCAAGGGGCACAACCGGCGCGTGCAGGACGGTGACCCCGCGATGCACGCCGAGACGGCCGCCTTCCGCGCGGCGGGCAGGCGGAGCCACTACCGCGACACGGTGATGGTGACCACGCTGTCGCCGTGCTGGTACTGCAGCGGCCTCGTCCGGCAGTTCGGCATCGGCCACGTCGTGATCGGCGAGGCCGCCACCTTCTCCGGCGGGCACGACTGGCTCGCCGAAAACGGCGTCGGCATCACCCTGCTCTCGGACGCCGCCTGCACCGAACTGATGACGCGTTTCATCGCCGAGCACCCCGAGCTCTGGTACGAGGACATCGGCGCCGAAACATCCGGGAGCGGAACGTGAACCGCACGTCGGTACCCCTCATCGATCTCGCTCCGTGGTTCCACGGCGACATGGCCGACCGCGCCGCCGTGGCCACCCGCATCGACGAAGCCCTTCAGGACTCCGGATTCCTGCTCATCGGCGGGCACGGCGTGCCGGACGACCTCCGTGCCCGCGTCCGGCAGCTCGCGAAGCGGTTCTTCTCCCTCGACCACCCCGCCAAGGCCAAGTACTCGGTCGCGGTCGGCGGCCGTGGATGGCTCCCGCCCGGCGTCGAAGCGAACGCCTACGCCGAAGGCACCGCGACCCCGCCCGATCTCAAGGAGTCGCTTTCGTCGGGGGCCGACGCCGCGATCGGCGACGCCGAGGTCGACGCGTTCTGGTTCCAGCCGAACGTGTGGCCGGACGAGGTGCCCGAGCTCGCCACCGTCGCCAGGCGCTACATGGCCCACATGCGGCGGGTCTCGGACGAGCTGCTGACCGTGTTCGCCAGCGCGCTCGGCCTCGCCGCGGACCACTTCACCCAGCACACCCGCCACCCCACCTACACGTTCAACATCAACTGGTATCCCTCCCGCGGCCGGGTCGGCACCCCGGAGGAGGGGCAGTACCGGATCGGCCCGCACACCGACTTCGGCACGGTGACCGTGCTCGACCGCCAGCCGGGCGCACGCGGGCTGCAGGTGTTCAACCGGGCGGGCGAGTGGGAGGACGCACCGTCCGAACCGGACACCTTCACGGTCAACATCGGCGACCTGATGGCCAGGTGGACCGGCGACCGGTGGCGCTCGACGCGGCACCGGGTGCTGGCGCCCGAGGTGGGTGACGGGGACGCGATGTCGCTCATCTTCTTCTACGAGACCGATCACGACGCGCGGATCAGGTCGCTGGGGCCGCCCGTCGGGCACACCGCGTACCCGGAGGTGGTGGCGTCGGAGTACCTGCGGTCCAAGCTCGACGCCATCTCGCTCGGCTGACGATCCGCCACGGGTTTCCGGCGAGCCGCCGGGCGCGCCGGCACCTACGGCGGGTTCCGCCCGCGAGCGCCCGATGCGCGACGCCGCTCCGCCGCGAAGCCGACGGAACGCTCAGCACCCACGCCGACCTTCCTGGCACGTCGCCGAGGTGGCCACCGGCCTCGGCTTCCCCAAACGGCAGCGTGATCACCGGCGACGGCGCGCTGGCGAACCGCCACCCCTTGGCGTCGTTCAGCGAGCCCGCGTCAGCCCCCGACCAGCACGACGTCGCTCGGCTCTGCGGAGAGCCCGAGCGGCACGCGCGCGACGATCTTCAAGCTCTTCGCGTCGATCGCGACCACCGTGCTGGACGCGTTGGTGGTCACCCACACCTCGTCCTTGCCCGCGGTGAGCCCGGTCGGGATGTGCCCGACGGCGGCCACCGTGTGCCGGACGCGCCTGCTCCCGGTGTCGATCACCGAAAGGGTGTCGGCATTGGCGTTCGTCACGTACGCGGCGTGCCCGTCAGGGCTGATCGCGACCTTCCACGGTGCCTCGCCCACCGGGATCCGCGCGATCACCGCGGCCGAGCGGGCGTCCACCACGGAAACGGTGCGCTGCCAGGTGTTCACGACGTAGACCTGCCGCCCGTCCGGCGTCACCGCGACGCCACCGGCCCGTGCCTGGTCCGCCAGCCTCGTCCGCACCCGGCCCGTCTCGATGTCCACAACGGACAGACCGTCGTAACAGGTGGTGTAGAGGGTCTTGCCGTCCGGGCTGACCGCGACGGCGTGCGGGGCGAGCCCCGCCTCGATCGTCGCGGACACCTTGCCCGCCGCCGTGTCGAGCACCGACACCGTCGTGGACCCGCCGGGCCCGGTGTCCGGCCCGGTGTTCGCGACGAAGACGTGCTTGCCGTCCGGCGCGGCCGCGATGCCGTGCGGGTAGAGGCCCACCGTGATCGAGGAGGTGATCTTGTTGGTCTTGGTGTCCACAACGGACACATCGCTCGCCCCGGAGTTGGTCACGTACAGCCGGTTCCCCGCCTCCGCCATGCCGTACGGGTTGGTGCCCGCGTCGATACCGCCGGCCAGCTCGTGCTTCGCCGCGTCGATGATCGAAATCGTGTAGTTCACGATCCCGCACGCGTAGGCACGCCTGGTCGCCGCCACCTCGGCGCCGGCGACGTTCGCGGGCACGCCGGGAAAGCTCGTGCCGCCGAACCCTTCCGGGAAGTCGGCGCGATGGGTCGTCGCGCTTTCGACCACGCGGCTGGCCGAAAGCGCCCGTGCCCCGCTCAGTGCCGTGGCGGTGCCGGCCGGGCGCGCCTTCGCCGCGACGTCCTGCGCCGGGGGTTTCTGGTCCTTGCCGGGGATCTCGGCGGGCGGCAGGGTCGCGACGTCGTGCTCCGCCTGCCACAACGCGTCCTTCGTCCCGGGCAGCTCCGGGAACGGGCGGTGGCCGTCGAACCCGAGCGCCGAAGTCAGGTCGCCGAAGGTGGCGCGGCGCCACGCGGAGATGTTCGGCTCGCGCACCCCGGTGATCTTCTCCAGGAACCGCAGTACCGAGGTGTGGTCGAACGGCTCCCGTGCGACGAACCCGCCCTGCGTCCAGGGTGACACGATTACGCACGGGACCCGGATCCCGGCGCCGATCGGGACCCCGTCGACGAACTCGTCCTTCGTCCCCTTCGGCGGGGTCGGCGGGATCATGTGGTCGAACAACCCGTCGTTCTCGTCGTAGTTCAGGATGAAGACGGTCTTGTTCCACACCTCCGGGTTCGCCGCGACCGCGTCGAGCTGCTGCGCGACGAAGTCCGCGCCGGACGCGGGAAGGTAGTCCGGGTGCTCGCACTGCGGCGAGGTCGGGATGATCCACGAGACCGTCGGCAACCGGTCGTGCAGCGCGTCGTGGGCGAACCGGTCGGCGGGCGAGATCGCCAGCCCGTGCCGGTACAGCGGGGAATCCGGGCCCGCGTCCTGGTAGGCGGCGAAGAACTCGAGCGGGTTGCAGCCGTAGTCGTCCTCCTCCTGGTAGACGTGCCACGACACGCCCGCCTTCGTGAGCCGCTCCGGATAGGTCGTCCAGCCGTAGGGCTCCTTCACCACGTTGCTGGTGATCGGGCCGCCGCCGGTGCCGGCCGGATCGATCATGCCGGTCCAGTGGTAGAGCCGGTTCGGCCACGTCGGCCCGAGCAGGGAGCAGTGGTAGCGGTCGCAGACGGTGAACGACTCGGCGAGCGCGAACTGGAACGGGATGTCCTCGCGCGTGTAGTAGCCCATCGTGTAGGGGCCGTGCTCGTCGCCGTCCGCGGCGCGGTGCGCTGGCAGCCAGTTGTCCATCTTCCCGTTGTGCCATGCCGAATGCTGCACCTTCCAGGCGTGGCTGGTGGACGGGATCGCCTGCGCGCTGGTGGTCTTCGTGTCCAGGTGGAACGGCAGCAGGTAGCCCGCCGGATTCTTCTCGTCCGGCTGGTACAGCACGGATTTCCCGTTCGGCAGCTTGGCCATGTCCGGATCGGCGAACCCGCGCACCCCGGGGAGGGTGCCGAAGTAGTGGTCGAACGACCGGTTCTCCTGCATGAGCACGACGACGTGCTTGATCTCGCGCAGTGGACCGGGCCGGCGCGGGGTCTGCGCCATGGCGCGGCGCAGGTTCGGCGGCAGCAGGCTCGCCGCCGCCGCACCACCGAGCACACCGCCGGTGGCACCGAGCAGCTTTCGCCGGGATATTTCGGGCATATCGACCGCCAGTCCTTCCCTCACCGCACCGGGCGCGGTGCGCACGACCCCAGTTCGTACCCGCCCGAGCACACCCGACCGGGAGCCGTCCCGCAACCCGGCGAGAGGCGGATTCCCCTTTCGGCACAAGGATCATTCGGGCACGACGGGCATACCAGCCGTCCGGTGCGGGCCGGGCCGCCGGGCCCCGGCTGTAGACAATGGACGCATCAGGTCGTGGCAAGGTGGCACCGGCAAGTCCGGCCACGCGAACAGGAGAAAAGGTGCGCACGATCTACGTCGTCACCCACCCGGAGGCGACCCATCACGTCGACCGGGTGGTGGGTGGCTGGCACGACTCGCTGCTCACCCCGGCCGGGACGCGCGCGGCGGCGGCGATCGCCGCGTCGCTGCGGGATCGGATACCCGAAGGCGCCGGCGTGGAGATCTTCTCTTCGGATCTCCAGCGCGCCTCGCAGACCGCCGCCGCGGCCGGCGAGGCGCTCGGGGTGGAGCCCGTCCTGGACGAACGGCTGCGAGAGAAGTCCTACGGCGAGGCCGGGGGCAGGCCGCAGGACTGGCTCGACCGCAGGTTCGTGCCACCTCCTCCCGCCGGAGACCGGATGCGGCACGACGAAGGCGTCCCCGGCTCGGAAACCAAGGCCGCCTTCGCCCGGCGCGTCTACGCGTCCATGGAACGGATCCTGGCAAGTCCCCGCGAACACCAGGTCGTCGTGACGCACGGCGGCACCCTCACGTTCGTCGTCGCCTCGTGGATCCGGATGCCGCTCGACTCGGCGGACTACGTCAGCTTCCGCGCCGCGTCCGGCAGCATCACGGTGCTTCGCGAGGACGACGTCTTCCACAATCGCGAGGTGCTCGTCGGCTCGGCCCCCTAGCTCGAACCGGCGGCAAACTCACCGCCGTGCCCGTTATGCGGGGAGGGCGTCTCCGGGGAAGCCGTGGCACGGGTGCACCTCACAGCGAATCATCCCGGCTCGCACGCAGGGATCCGCGGCCATGATCTCGGCGGCTTCCCCGGCGGGCACGGTCATGATCGCGACACCGGCGACGGTATCGGAGCCGACCGGGCACAGGATCGCGATCACCCCCTCGGCGCGCAGCGACACCATGCGCCGCTGGTGTTCGAGTTCGATCGCGTCCGCGCCGTCCTTGGTCCGCTCCGGGCCCCAGTGAAGGAGCGCGAGGCTGTAGGGCTTCGCGGTCGAGGCCAGCGCCTGAATCTGTTCGTTGGTCACGGTCGTGTTCATGACTTCCCCTTATTTCTCGACGCGCTCGGCGAGTGAAACGATGATTCCTTCGGGCCCGCGAACGTAGGCCATCCGCCATGCGCCCTCGTATTCGCCGATGCCTCCCACCAGGCCGTAGCCCTCGGTCGCGGCGTGGTCGACCGCGGCTTTGAGGTCGTCCACCTCGAAGGCGACGTTGCGCAGGCCGAGTTCGTTGGCAGGCGCGGCGGGCGAACCCGGGAGGTGATCGGGCCGAGTGAAGCTCGAAAGCTCCAGGGTCGTACCGCCGCCGGGCGCTCGCAGCATGACGATCTCGGTGCGGGCGCCGGTCATGCCGATCACCGTGTCCAGGAACTCGCCTTCGACGGCCATCCTCGGATCGGCCTCCAGGCCGAGGCTGACGAAGAACGCCGTCGCGGCGTCGAGGTCGGCGACGGTGATGCCGACGTGATCGAAGCGCTTTACCAACGCCATCGGATACCCTCCAGAGTTTCTTCAAGAAACGTTCTAGGGAAGATAGCACCCCGAGTTTCGTAAGGGAACCCCATTCGGCTCAGGCGGCGTTCGGCGGACGCGCGGACAGCGCCACACATCTCCTCGCCCGCGGAGCCGGCCCCACCTGCCGCGACACCGGATTCGGCAGCGCTGACCGGGCGAAGCCACGCCACGGCGGCTGCCGGGTATGACGGGGGTATGCGACCGGAACCAGGGCAGGTACTGCACTTCTCCGAGGACCCCTCGATCGCGCGGTTCGTCCCGCACGTGGCGGCCACGGCACGGCAACCGGACGCGTTCGTATGGGCCGTCGACGCGGCACGGTCACCGGACTACTGGTTCCCCCGGCAGTGCCCGCGCGCGATGGCCTGGGCGACGCCGTCCACCACGGATGACGATCGCGCCCGCTTTCTCGGGCCGGGAGCCGGCGAGCGGGTGCACGCCGTCGAGTACGGCTGGCTCGAGGCGATGCGCACGGTCCGGCTGTTCGCGTACCGGTTTCCCGCTGAGCGGTTCGTGCCGATGGGTGACCATGCCTGGGTCGCGGTCGAACCGGTGGAACCGCTCGGGGCGGCCGAGCGGGTCGGCGACCTGTTCGAACTCCACGAAGCAG
Organism: Amycolatopsis minnesotensis; assembly: GCF_039529815.1. NCBI lineage: Bacteria > Bacillati > Actinomycetota > Actinomycetes > Pseudonocardiales > Pseudonocardiaceae > Amycolatopsis > Amycolatopsis minnesotensis. Next base: position 22,098 of record NZ_BAAANN010000027.1, read on the forward strand.
CCGGGATCGAACTGCGCGTGCTGCCGAAGCTCAGCGAGTTCTGGGCCTCGGTGGTCGCCAGCACGTGCGGCTTCAGCGGGATCCGGCTCCGGAACGCGCGCTAGCCAAGGGAAATCAGCCCCGCGTCGGTCCGGCGGAAACCGCACGCGTCGAAGTAGAACGCGCGCAGGTGCGGCTCGAAGTCGACGTGCAGCCAGGTGCATCCGGCGCGGGCGGCCTCGGCGGCAGCGCGCCGGACGAGTTCGGCGCCGATGCCGAGGCGCTGGTGCTCGGGGCGGACCTTCGGGTCGAGCAGGAAGGCGTGGTCCGCGCCGTCCCACGCGACGTTGGCGAAACCGACGAGGCCGGGCACGCGCGCGGTCATCCAGCCGAGGCTGTGCGCGCGGACGCGGGTCCACCATCCCGGCTCCGGATCGCCGCCGTGCGAACGGGTCAGCTCGACCAGTTCCTCATCGGTCACTTCGGCGCGCCAGCGGTACTCGATGCCCACCCCGTCACGATCCACCTTCGCCCGCCGGTCCCGGCACGCACCTTGACACCAGGATTGGTCTAATCCACTGTAGGTGCGCCAGGCACCCTCCTCGCTGACTCCGCCGCCTCAAGCATCGGAGGTGCTCCACGTGCGGGACGACGCCGTCCCGCAGACGATGTTGGAGGACCTATCCCATGAAGAGCATTCGACGGCTGCTGACCGTCGCGACCGCGGCAGGTGCCGCACTCGGCCTCGCGATCGGAGCAGCCCCGTCGGCGGGGGCGCTCAACGCCGTGGACCCGGTGACCGCCTCCCCGTACCTGTACCAGTGGGGCGCCGTGCCCAACGCCGCCAACGTCATGAAGTCGACAGGCGTCAAGGCGTTCACCCTCGCCTTCGTGCTGTCCGACGGCGGCTGCAACCCGAAATGGGACGGCAACCGCGAACTCGGCGGCGCCGACGCCACCCTGATCAACACCATCAGGAACGCCGGCGGCGAGGTGATCCCGTCGTTCGGCGGGTGGTCCGGCAACAAGCTCGGCCAGAAGTGCCCGTCGGTCTCCGCGCTCGCCGACGCCTACCAGAAGGTGATCAGCCGGTACAAGCTCAAGGCCATCGACATCGACATCGAGGCGGGCGAGTTCGAGAACAACGCGGTGCAGGACCGCGTGCTCGGTGCGCTGAAAACGGTGAAGCAGAACAATCCCGGGCTCAAGGCCGTCATCACCATGCCGACGAATGTCAGCGGCCCGAACTCGTGGGGCCAGCGCCTGATCAAGCAGTCGAAGGCGCTCGGCGCGGATATCGACGCGTGGTCGGTGATGCCGTTCGACTTCAGCAACGGCGGCGACATGGCCGCCATGACCAGGAGCGCGGTGGACGGGCTGAAGAACCAGCTCAAGAGCACCTACGGCTGGTCGGACGACCAGGCCTACCGGCGCAGCGGCCTGTCCTCGATGAACGGGAAGACCGACAACGCGGGTGAAGTGGTGTCGGTCGCGAACTACCAGGCGATCCGGGACTACGCCACGAGCAAGCACCTGGCGCGGTTCACGTTCTGGGCGACCAACCGGGACCACGGCAACTGCGGCGGTTCCTCGGACAGCTGCAGCGGGATCCCGCAGGGCGACTTCGACTTCACCAAGATCGTCGCCGGGTACAACGGCTGAGGCGAGACCGGCGTGGCGGTGGCGATCCCGCCGCCACGCCCGCTCCCTCAGGCGACGGCGGTGACCTCGATCGCCGCGCGCCCCGCTTCGGTCAGCTCAGCGGGCACCCTGGCCAAGGCAGACGCTCTGTCGGCAGGCCGGATCAGTCCGCCGCGCGCCAGCGCGTGCGCGGTCACCTGATCGCAGCAGGAGAACCCGTCGATGAACAGGTCGGGCTCGCAGCTACGGGACATCTGCGCGCGATGCGCGGCCACCGCGCGCAACATCGCCATCGCGCGATGGGAAAGCTCTACCCCTGTACCGGACACCGTGGTTCATCCCCTTCTCGACAACTGAGCGTTACTAGGCCTATCGCCTACTGCTCCGTTAGTGTTAACGAGTTTTTGGACGAACATCACGTTGACGTGGTTCCGTAGCGGCGGGTAGTAATTCCGACCCGAGTACGCGCGACCACTGGCGGATGATCTGCCGGCGCCGCCGGGTGTCGTCGGTCAGCAGGTTCGCCAGTCCCAGCCCGCGCGCGAGGTCGAGGGTGGCCTGGACCAGTTCCCGCACGCCGGGGTGCGACTCGTCCACGCCGAGCAGTTCCACCGCCAGCCGGTGCGCTTCGCGACCCACCCGCGCTTCCAGCGGCACGAGCGTGCCCCGCAGGCCCTCATCGGTGGAGGCGGCGACCCACAGGTGCAGCGCGGCGCGGAACATCGGGCCCGCGTACAGGTTGAGCAGCATGTCGACGACGGCTTCGATCCGGGAAGACCCGGTCGGCAGACCGTCCGCGTGCCGCTTCAACTCGGTGATCTGCACTTCGCCGACGTGTTCCACGGCCGCCGCGACCAGGTTCTCGCGTGCCGGGAAGTGGTGCTGGGCCGCACCGCGCGACACCCCGGCGCGCTCCGCGATCAGCGCGACCGTCGTCCCGGTCCAGCCCAGCTCGCCGATGCACTCCACCGCGGCGTCGATCAGACGGCGCCGGGTGGTCCTGCTCCGCTCCTGCTGGGGCTCCCGGATCATCAGGCAGGCTCGACCCAGAAATCGAGCGCGAGGTCGTCGTCCGAGTCGCCGATCCGGTACTTCGCGAAATCGGTGACGCCTTCGGCGGCCAGCACCTCGTCGTCGATGAAGAAGTTGCCGGACACCTCGCGGCTCGGCTTGACGAGGATCGCGTGCGCCGCGTCGGCCATGATCTCCGGTGTCCGCGACCGGTTCGCCAGCTCGGCGCCCACGACGTTGCGGATCGCGGCGGTGTCGATCGTGGTACGCGGCCACAGCGAGTTCGCCGCGATGCCGTCGGCGCGCAGTTCGGCGGCGAGCCCGACGGTCACCAGGCTCATCGAGTACTTCGCGATGCTGTACGCGAGATGCCCGGCCTCGAACCACTTCGGGTCGAGGCTGATCGGCGGCGACAGCGTCAGCACGTGCGCGTTCGAGGACTTCTTCAGGTGCGGGATGGCGGTCTTGGCCAGCAGGAAGGACCCGCGCGCGTTGATGTCCTGCATGAGGTCGTAGCGCTTCATCGGCACGGACTCGGTCGGCGTCAGGTCGATCGCGCTCGCGTTGTTCACCACGATGTCGAGCCCGCCGAACTGCTCGACGGTCCGCGCCACCGCCGCCTCGACGGCCTCGTCGTCGCGGATGTCGCCGACGATCGGCAGCGCGTGACCACCGGCGTCCTCGATCGCCTTGGCCGCGGTGTGGATCGTGCCGGGCAGCTTCGGGTGCGGTTCGGTGGTCTTCGCGATCAGTGCGACGTTCGCGCCGTCGCGCGCGGCGCGCACCGCGATCGCTTCACCGATCCCCCTGCTGCCGCCGGACATGACGAGGGTCTTGCCCGCGAGTGTCATGCGTTCTCCCTGGTACGACTCAGTAGGACTTGGGAAGGCCGAGGCTGTGCTGGCCGACGAAGTTCAGCACCATTTCCCTGCTGACCGGGGCGATCCGGCCGAGCCGGACCGCGGAGAGCAGGGTGCCGAGCCCGTATTCGGAGGCCAGCCCGTTGCCGCCGTGGGTCTGCACGGACTGGTCGACGGCATGGATCGCGGCCTCGGCGGCGGCGTACTTCGCCATGTTCGCGGCCTCGCCCGCGCCGAAGTCGTCACCGGAGTCGTAGAGCGCGGCGGCCTTCTGGGTCATCAACTTCGCCAGCTCGACCTCGATCTTGACCTGGGCGAGTGGATGCGCGAGGCCCTGGTGCGCACCGATCGGCGTGCCCCAGACCTGGCGTTCCTTCGCATAGGCGACGCCCTTGTCGAGCGCGTAGCGCGCGATGCCGAGCGAGAACGACGCGCCCATGATCCGCTCGGGGTTGAGCCCCGCGAACAGCTGCGCGATCGCCGCGTCCTCCGAGCCGACGAGCGCGTCCGATGGCAGGCGCACGTCGTCGAGGAAGAGGCCGAACTGCTTGTCGGCCGAGACGATGTCCATCTCGATCTGCCGGTACTCGAACCCTGGCGTATCGGTGGGGACGATGAACAGCGCGGGCTTCAGCTTGCCCGTCTTGGCGTCTTCGGTCCTGCTGACCACGAGCACGGCGTCCGCCTCGTCGACGCCGGAGATGTACACCTTCCGTCCGCTCAGGACCCAATCTCCCCCGTCGCGCTTGGCCGTGGTGGTGATGCGGTGCGAGTTCGAGCCGGCGTCCGGTTCGGTGATGGCGAACGACATCCGCACGCTGCCGTCGGCGAAACCGGGCAGCCAGCGCTTCTTCTGCTCGTCGGTGCCGAACCTGGCCACGACGGTGGCGCAGATCGCCGGGGACACCACCATCAGCAGCAGCGGGGTGCCCACCGCGGCGAGTTCCTCGCACACCGCCGCGAGATCACCGATCCCGGCGCCCCCGCCGCCGTACTCCTCCGGCACCGACACGCCGAGGTAGCCGAGGCGACCCGCCTCGTCCCACAGCTCGTTCGTCTTCCCGCCGGTGCGAGCCTGCTTGATGTAGTACTCGTGGCCGTACTTGCGGCCCAGTTCGGCGGTCGCCTTCCGCAGTGCGACGCGCTCGTCGGACTCGTTGAAGTTCATGGTCATGCTTCCTTCGCCTCCACCACCGCGAGCACGGCTCCGACCTCGACCTGCTTGCCGACCTCCACCGGAAGCTCCGCGACGACGCCGTCGGCAGGCGCGGAGATCCGGTGTTCCATCTTCATCGCTTCGAGCCACAGCAATGGATCGCCCTCCGCCACCGCGTCCCCCGCCGACACCGCGATCCGGACGACGGTGCCGGGCATCGGCGCCACGAGCGACCCGGCGGCGAGCGCGGAGTTCGGGTCCGCGAACCGGGGTTCGGCCGCCAACACCACCGAACCGAGCGATGAGTCCACATAGGACGTACCGCCGTAGCGCGCGACGTCGAACACCCGGTGAACGCCCGCGGTGTCGAGGACAACTCGCTCCGGAGTGGACTCCACCAGCGTGACGTCTTCGTACCCGTCGGCAACGAGCCCGTCACGGGTGAGCGAGTACACTACTTCGTACTCGGTTTCGCCGTGCGTGAACCGCTTCCGCTGACCGGTGGACCGGACGTTGCGCCAGCCGCTCGGCAGCCGGGGCCACACCGTCGCGCCCGCCCGGTTCCCCGCCGCGTCGGCCAGTGCGGCGGCGAGCGCGGACAGCCGGACGGTGTCCTCAGTGGACAGCGGCGTGGCGAGCGTGGCCAGGCCGTGCCGGTCGAAGAAGACGGTGTCGGTCTCCCCGGCGAGGAACGCGTCGTGCCTCAGGACGTTCACCAGCAGGTCCCGGTTGGTGACCACACCGTGGATCTTCGCCGAAGCCAGCGCCTTCGCGAGCCTGCGTGCCGCGCTCCCCCGATCCGGCGCCCACGCGATCACCTTGGCGAGCATCGGGTCGTAGTGCACGCCGACCACCGAACCGCTGACGAAACCGGAGTCCAGCCGGAGCCCCGGCCCGTGCTCGAAGGAGAGGTCGACGTCCGGGATTTCGAAGCGGTGCAGGGTGCCGCTCTGCGGCTGCCAGTTCGCCGACGGGTCCTCGGCGTAGAGCCGGACCTCGATGGCGTGCCCCGTCGACGGCGGCGGGTCCACCGACAGCGGCGCGCCCTCGGCGACGGAAAGCTGCAGCGCGACGAGGTCCACTCCCGTGGTGCACTCGGTGACCGGGTGCTCGACCTGCAGCCGCGTGTTCATTTCGAGGAAGTAGAACCGGCCGTCCGGCCCGGCGAGGAACTCGACGGTTCCGGCGCCGACGTAGTCGATCGCGTTGGCCGCCTTGCGGGCGGCGTCGAACAGCTCCTCCCGCATGGCCGCGTCGACGAACGGCGAGGGTGCCTCCTCCACGACCTTCTGGTGCCTGCGCTGGATCGAGCACTCCCGCTCCCCCAGCGCCCACACCGTGCCGTACCGGTCGGCCAGCACCTGAACCTCGATATGCCTGCCGGTTTCGAGGTAGCGTTCGCAGAACACCGTCGAGTCGCCGAACGCGGACCCCGCCTCGGCGCTGGCGCCTTCCACCGCCTCGGCAAGCTCGTCCAGCTTCCTGACCACGCGCATGCCTCGGCCGCCGCCCCCTGCGGAAGCCTTGACCAGCAAGGGAAGATCGGCTTCAGTGACCTCGCCGGGGTCCAATTCGGACAGTACGGGAACCCCGGCCGCAGCCATCAGCCGCTTCGACTCCACTTTGGAGCCCATCGTCTCGATCGCCTCCGGCGGCGGGCCGACCCAGGTGAGCCCGGCGTCGAGCACCGCCCGCGCGAACGCGGCGTTCTCCGACAGGAAGCCGTATCCGGGGTGCACCGCGTCGGCCCCGGTGGCCGCGGCGGCCTTGACGAGCAGATCCGCGCGCAGGTAGGTCTCCGAAGGCGCGTTGCCCGGCAACCGGACGGCCGTGTCGGCTTCGCGGGCGTGGGGCGCGTCGGTGTCGGCGTCGGAGAACACCGCGACGGTGCCGATCCCGGCGTCACGACAGGAACGGAACACCCGGCGGGCGATCTCACCGCGGTTCGCGACCAGCAGGTTCTGGATCATCTCACTCACATCCGGAAGACGCCGAAGCCGTCGGCGCCCTTCACTGGTCCATTGTGGATGGTGGAAAGGCTCAGCCCGAGCACGGTCCTGGTGTCGCGCGGGTCGATGATGCCGTCGTCGTAGAGCATGCCGGAGAGGAACATCGGCATCGACTCCGCTTCGATCTGGTTCTCCACCATCGCGCGCATCGCCGCGTCGTTCTCCTCGCTGTACTCCTGGCCCCTGCCGGCCGCGGCGGCGCGGGCCACGATGGACAGCACCCCGGCGAGCTGCGCCGGCCCCATCACCGCGGACTTCGCGCTCGGCCACGCGAACAGGAAGCGCGGGTCGTAGGCCCTGCCGCACATGCCGTAGTGCCCCGCGCCGTAGGAAGCGCCCATCAGCACCGAGATGTGCGGGACCTTCGAATTGGACACGGCGTTGATCATCATCGCGCCGTGCTTGATGATGCCGCTCTGCTCGTACTCCTTGCCGACCATGTAGCCGGTGGTGTTGTGCAGGAAGATCAGCGGCGTGTCCACCTGGTTCGCGAGCTGGATGAACTGGGCCGCCTTCTGCGACTCCTCGCCGAAGAGCACGCCCTGCGCGTTGGCCAGGATCCCGACGGGGTAGCCGTGCACGCTCGCCCACCCGGTCACCAGGCTTGGCCCGTACAGCGGTTTGAACTCGTCGAAGTCCGAGCCGTCGACCACGCGCGCGATCACCTCGCGCGGATCGAACGGCACCTTGAGGTCGCCGGGCACGATCCCGAGCAGGTCCTCGGCGTCGTACCGCGGCTCGGCGTAAACCGGTTCCGGCACCGGGCCCTGCTTGCGCCAGTTCAGGCGGCGGATGATGCTCCGGCCGAGCCGGATCGCGTCCTGCTCGTCCACGGCGAGGTAGTCGGCGAGGCCGGAGGTCCGCGCGTGCATCTCGGCGCCGCCGAGCGACTCGTCGTCGGATTCCTCGCCCGTGGCCATCTTCACCAGTGGCGGGCCGCCGAGGAAGACCTTCGCGCGCTCCTTGACCATCACCACGTAGTCCGACATGCCGGGCAGGTACGCGCCGCCCGCGGTCGAGTTGCCGAACACCAGTGCCACGGTGGGCACCTTCGCCGCCGACGAGCGGGTCAGGTCGCGGAACACCCGGCCGCCGGGGATGAAGATCTCCTTCTGGGTCGGGAGATCCGCGCCGCCGGACTCGACCAGGTTGATCACCGGCAACCGGTTCTGCGCCGCGATATCCGCCGCCCGGAAGCTCTTCTTCGTCGTCCACGGGTTGCTGGCGCCGCCCTTGACGGTGGGGTCGCTCGCCGAGATCAGGCACTCGACGCCTTCCACCACGCCGATCCCGGTGATCACGCTGGCGCCGACGCGGTAGTCCGAGCCCCACGCGGCCAGCGGTGACAGTTCGAGGAACGGCGAGTCCTCGTCCAGCAGCAGCTCGATCCGCTCGCGGGCGAGCAGCTTGCCGCGCTTGCGGTGCCGTTCGACGTACTTCTCGCCACCACCGGCGATCGCCTTCGCGTGCTCGGCGTCGATCTCGGCGAGCTTGCCGAGCATGGAATCCCGATTCGCCGCGAACTCGTCGGACCCGGTGTCGACCGTCGAAGGAATCATGGTCATGCCGTGTACCCCAATCGCTTCGCGGCGAGCCCGGTGAGGATCTCGTTGGTACCGCCGCCGATCCCGAGGATTCGGACGTCCCGGTAGTGCCGTTCCACTTCGGACTCGCTCATATAGCCGAGCCCGCCGTGCAGCTGGACCGCCTCGTTGACCACCCATTCCGCGGTCTCCACCGCGGTGTTCTTCGCGAAGCAGGCCTGGGCGATCACTTCTTCGCCCGCGACATGGCGCTGCGCCACGTCGCGGGTGTAGGTCCTCGCCACGTCGATCTTGCGGGCCATTTCGGTGAGTTTGTGCTGTACGAGCTGCCGCGAGATCAGCGGGCGGCCGAACGTCTCGCGCAGGCGGCACCAGTCCAGCGTCAGGTCCAGCGCGCGCTGGGCGTGGGCGTAGCCCTGCACGGCCAGTGAAACCCGCTCGGTGACGAACTGGGTGGCCACCTGGGCGAACCCGCTGTGCTCCCCGCCGACGAGGTTCGCCACGGGCACCCGTACGTCCACATAGGACAATTCAGCGGTGTCCGAGGCGTGCCAGCCCATCTTTTCCAGCTTGCGGGTCACGGTGAACCCCGGCGTGCCGCGTTCGACCACGATCAGCGAGATCCCGCGCGCGCCCGGCTCGCCGGTCCTGACCACCGTGGTCACGAAATCGGCGCGGCAGCCGGAGGTGATGAACGTCTTGGCACCGTTGATGACGTACTCGTCGCCGTCGCGGACCGCCGTGGTGCGGATACCGGCGACATCCGAGCCACCGTCCGGTTCGGTGACCGCGAGCGAACCGATCTTCTCCCCCGCCAGCGTCGGCCGGACCCACCGGTCGATCTGGGCGGGATCACCGGCGTCGGCGATGTGCGGAACCGCGATCCCGCAGGTGAACAACGACGCGAAGAGCCCGCCGGAGCCACCGGCGTAGTGCATCTCCTCGGCGACCACGAGCGCGTCCAGGTAGTCGCCGCCACCGCCGCCGACCTCCTCCGGGAAGCCGACCCCGAGCAGCCCGATGGCCCCCGCCTTGCGGTGCAGCTCGCGAGGCAGTTCTCCGTCGCGCTCCCACTGGTCCAGATACGGCAGCACCTCGGACTCGGTGAACCGGCGCACCGTCTCCCGCAGCGCGAGCCGTTCCGGGGTGCCGAAGGGATCGGTCACAGCAGTGCCTCCGGGATGTCGATTTCCCTGCCGCGAAGCCATTCCCCGAGCGCCTTCGCCTGCGGGTCGAACCGCGCCTGCGAGGAAACGCCCTCGCCGAGGATTCCTTCGACGACGAAGTTCACCGCACGTAGGTTCGGCAGCAGGTGCCGTGTCACGGTGAGATCCGCCGTCTCGGGCAGCAGCAGCTTGAACTCGGCGACGGTGAGCCGGTGCGCCAGCCAGCGCCACGCCTCGTCCGAGCGGACCCAGACGCCGAGGTTCGCGTTGCCGCCCTTGTCGCCGCTGCGCGCGCCGAGCACGGTGCCGAGCGGCAGGCGGCGCACCGGCCCCGTCGCCAACGGCTCCGGCAGCTCCGGTTCCTCCACATCGGACAGTTCGAGGGTTTCGGCTGCGGGCTCGATGTCCACTCGCGACCCGCCCGGCCGCACCGCGACGTGCGGCACCTCAGAGATGTCCACATAGGACGCCGTGTAGACGCCGTACGGGGACGCCGCCGAAGGCGGTGCCGTCACGTGAAAGCCGGGGTAACTGGCCAGCGCGAGTTCGATCGCCGCGCCGCTGAACGCGCGGCCCGCGACGTTCGCGTCGGCGTCCTTGACCGCCACGTGCAGCAACGCGCTGGCGCGCTGCTCGGTATCGGCGTCGGGGTGGTCGGTGCGCGCGAGCGTCCAGGTGACATCGGCGGGCGGGTTCGCCTTCAGCGCGCCGTCGAGCTGCTCGCGGACCAGTGCCGCCTTGCGCTCGATGTCCAGTCCGGTGAGGACGAACGTGGTTTCGTTGCGGAATCCGCCAAGACTGTTGAGGCAGACCTTCAGCGTGGGCGGCGGGGGCTCACCCGTCACGCCGGAGATCCGCACCCGGTCCGGCCCGTCCTGGTCGAGCGCCAGCGTGTCGAAGCGCGCGGTGACGTCGGGCCCGGCATACCGCGCTCCGGTGATCTCGTACAACAGTTGCGCGGTAACGGTTCCGGTGGTCACCACACCGCCGGTTCCCTCGTGCTTGGTGATCACGCTCGACCCGTCGCGGTGGATCTCGGCGATCGGGAAGCCCGGTACGCCGATCTCGTGCTCGGTGAAGAAGGCGTAGTTCCCGCCGGTGGCCTGCGCACCGCATTCGATGACGTGCCCCGCGGCCACCGCGCCCGCGAGCGCGTCGTAGTCGTCGCGAGCCCAGCCGAAGTACGCCGCCGCCGGGCCGACGATCACCGAGGCGTCGGTCACGCGCCCGGTCACCACGATGTCGGCACCCGCGTTCAAGCAGTCCACAATGCCCCACGCGCCGAGATAAGCATTGGCGGTCAACGGCTTCCCGAAGCCCAGCTCGCCGGCGCGGGCGATCAGGTCGTCCCCTTCGACGTGCGCGATCGCGACGTCGACGCCCAGCTTCGCGGCCAGCTCACGCAGCGCGTCCGCGAGCCCGGCGGGGTTGAGCCCACCGGCGTTCGCGACGATCTTGACGCCCTTTTCCTTCGCCAGTGCCAGGTTTTCCTCCATCTGGCGGAGGAACGTCTTGGCGTAGCCGCGGTTCGGGTCCTTCATCCGGTCGCGCCCGAGGATCAGCATGGTCAGCTCGGCGAGGTAGTCGCCGGTGAGCACGTCGAGCGGGCCGCCGGTGAGCATCTCGCGCACCGCGGAGAACCGGTCGCCGTAGAACCCGGAGGCGTTACCAACGCGGATCATGCGAACTGGCCCGGTTCGCGGCCTTTTCCGGGCGGTCCGGCGAACGCCTGCGCGATCCCGAGCCACTCGCGAACGCCGTCACCCTCGGCGGCCAGCGCGGTGTCATCGGGATGGCGGCGTTGCGTGACGACGAGGCAGAAGTCCAGCGCGGGCCCGGTAAGGCGCTCCTCGGCGTCCTCGGGACCGAACGCCCAGGTGGTGCCGTCCGGGGCGGCCAGCTCGACTCGGAACTCCTCCACCGGCGGCGCGAGCGAATGCAGCTTGAACGCGAAATCCCTGGTGCGGACGCCGAACCGCGCGATGTTCCACAGCCTCGCCGTCGGCTCGCGGACGAGCCCGAGCGCGTCGAAGACGTCCTGGCCGTGCGCCCAGGTTTCCATCATGCGCGCGGTCGCCATCGACGCCGCGCTCATCGGCGGCCCGTACCACGGCAGCTTCTCGCCGTCCGGCACCGCGGCGAGCGCCTCGGCCAGTTCGGCACGACCGGCGCGCCACCGCGCGAGCAGTTCCTCCGGCGGCTTGTCCGCCGACTCCTCGGTGCCCTTGTCGACGAAGTCCGCGCCCACCGCGAGCGCCTTTTCCACCTCGGCGAGGAAATCGTCGGGCCTGGTCGCGGCGATCAGCGACTTCTCGTCGGTCCAGGCGAGGTGCGCGATCTGATGTGCGATGGTCCAGCCGGGCGCGGGTGTCGCCCGTGCCCAGTCCGCGGCCGGGAGCCCGGCCACGACGTCGTCGATCGTCTGCGTCTCGGCCGCGAGATCTCCCAGGATCGCGCCCAGATCAGCCATAACCGCCTCCCTGCGTCGAGTCCGACGATGACACCCCGCCGACTAAAAATCAAGCATGCATGATTGTTTTCTGCGAGACCCGCTACCGTGGTGATCCAGCCGAGGAGACGGAGTGGTCTCAATGCCCGAGACGAGCACGGTCCCGAGCCCGCAGAGCGTCCGGTTGCGACGGCTGTTCGCCGCGCGGGTGCGCCCGCTCGCGGACCGGGCCTCCCCGCACGGCTACCAGCTTCGCGCGCTGCGGAGCACGATCGACAGCGCGGGCCTCGCGCCGCTCCCCCGCAAAACCGCGGCGTGGCCCGCTCGGTACGGGAACCTCCGCGGCGTCTGGATGCGCGCGCCCGGCGCCTCGTCGGCCACGGGTGCGGTGCTCTACCTGCACGGCGGCGGCTTCGTCTTCGGCTCGCCTCGCTCCCACCGGACGCTGGCGTACCAGGTCTCCCGCGCGTCGGGACTGCCGGTGTTCCTGCTCGACTACCGCCGCGCGCCCGAGCACCCCTTCCCGGCCGCCGCGGACGACGCGCTCGCCGCCTACCGCATGCTGCTGGACCGCGGCTTTCCCGCTTCGCGGCTGACCGTCGCGGGAGATTCGGCCGGTGGCCACCTCGCCGCAGGGCTGCTCGCCGACCTCGCGCGCGAAGGGCTCCCGCACCCGGCGGCCGCGTTCCTGGAGTCACCGTGGCTGGACCTCGGCCTCGCCGAGACCTGGCAGCGCGACCGCGCGGAGCGCGACCCGTTCCTTTCCCCCGCCTACGCCGAGAAGTGCCGCCGCGCCTACGCCCCCGCCGTGCCGGTCACCCATTCGCGGCTCGACGTGCTCGGCGCGGACAAGACCGGCTGGCCGCCCGTGCTCGTCCAGGTCGGCGGCACCGAAGCGATCCTCGGCGATTCGCGGCGGATGACCGAGTCGGTGACCGAGGCGGGCGGGTCCGCCACTCTGCAGGTCTGGCCCGGCCAGATCCACGTGTTCCAGGCGTTCGCCGACTTCCTGCCGGAGGCGAAGCAGGCGCTGCGGTTCGCCGGGTCCTTCCTGCGCGACGCCGTCACTTGTTGACCAGACGCCAATAGTTGGCCTACCGTCAGCTTCGAATTCCAGCGAAGGAGTCCGCGTGGCCGAGTACGCCGACATCACCTATGCGGTGCACGACCGCATCGCGACCGTGGCGCTCAACCGGCCGGCGGCCCGCAACGGCTACACGATCCGGATGGCCGACGAACTCGCCGACGCGATGGACCGCGCCGACCGCGCCGAGGACGTCCGCGTGGTCGTGCTCACCGGGAACGGCAAGGACTTCTCGGTCGGGGCCGACCTCTCCCAAGGCGGGTTCGACTTCGACGCCGAAACCGGACCGGATCCCGCGTGGCAGGAGCCTGCCGGCAGATGCTCCAAGCGCATCTTCACGATGAACAAGCCGGTGATCGCGGCGCTTCGGGGCGCTTCGGTCGGCGGCGGCATCACGATCACGCTGTCGTGCGACTACCGGCTCGCGTCGACGGACTCGAAGTTCGGGTTCGTCTTCGTCCGCAGGGGGATCTACCCGGAGGGCGCGTCCGCGTGGTTCCTCCCGCGACTCGTCGGCATGGGCACCGCACTGGACTGGATGGTGAGCGGGCGGGTGTTCGGCGCGGAGGAAGCACTGCGAGCCGGGCTGGTCCACAGTGTCCACGAGCCGGATTCGGTGCTGGACAAGGCATACGAGCTGGCGCGGGAGATCGCGGTGACGACGTCGGCGGTGTCCGTCGCGGTGACCAGGCAGCTCCTCTACCGGATGTCCACAACGGACTCCCCGTTCCCCGTGCACGAACTCGACTCCCGTCTCATCGGCGGGCTCGGCGCGAGCAAGGACGCCGTCGAAGGCGTGGTTTCGTTCCTCCAGAAGCGACCGCCGGAGTTCGGCATGCGCGTGGACGCCGACCTGCCGCCCTACCTGCCGTGGGCCGAGAAGTGACCGGCTATCCCCCGGAGCCGTGGCACCTGGCGGGCCAGGCGTACGTCTCGGTCTGGCGCGTCCCGACCGAAGACCTTCCGGCGCTGCCCACCGGCGCCGAGCCCGTCATCCTCGGCAGCAGGGCGCAGGTGGTGACCGCCTGGATCGACTACCAGGACCCCGGCCAGCTCAGCTACCACGAACTGCTGTCCACTGTGGCCGTCCGGGGCAGGGGCGCCGCCGCGTCCATCACCGAGATCTGGGTGGACAGCGAGGTTTCGCTCGCGGGCGGGCGCGCGCTGTGGGGCATCCCGAAGGACTTGGCGGCACTGGACTTCCGGCACGGCAGTACGTTCACCGCGACCGCGGCCACCGGCGACGACTGGATCGCCACCGCCGCGTTCACCCGCCGCCTCGGCGCCCCGTTCCCGGTGCCGTCGCGGTTCGAGGTCGTGCAGACGCTCGACGGCCGCCTCAAGCGGAGCCCCGTGACGTCGAAGGCGCGCCCGCACCTCGCGCGCGCGGACTGGGCCGTCAACCCCGGCGGCCCGCTCGGCTACCTCACCGGGCACCGGCCGGTCGCGAATCTCCACCTGCGGGACTTCACCCTGCGCTTCGGCGGCTGAGTCACGTCCGCCATGCCCCGAAGGATGCTCCTATAGAGGTCAAAAGCGAGGTGCCCTGAAGGCGCCCTTGAGGGAATCTGATGCCGCGAAGGGCACCTTCAGGGCATCAGCATCACCATGCCGCCCGCCGCGAGGGACGAGATCGCGGCGTCAGATTCCCCGAAGGCGACCTTCACGGACCAAGCCCCCGGGCAGCTCCGCGCTTCCACCACCCACCTCACCAGAATCAACGCGCACACATCATCACTGTGGCATTCGGGGCAACCACCAGGCCAGCCGGAACCAGGCCCCGCAACGCTGCGAGCAGGCGCGCAAAGTGATCAGGTAACCCGGCAGGGTGAGGGGCCGACACGCCACCCATTGGGGCACGTGCGAGCCCACACCCCTACATGTAGTCTCTGGGAACCGACCGGCCGCGAGCGATGGGAGAACGCTCGACGAGGCAGGGTCGGCCGGACCAGTGCAGCCAGCAACACGCCGACCCGCGCCGGCGTGTCGTACGATCGCGCCCTTTTGGAGACCGCATGTCAGTGCTTTCCTCGCTTTCCTCGGAAACAAGCCAGCGCCCGCCGTCGACCGGAGACGGCACCACCGCGGTCCGGGTCATCCGGCGAGACGGCAGCGTGTCCCCGTTCGACGCAGGCAAGATCTCGGTCGCGATGACCAAGGCGTTCCTGGCTGTCGAGGGTGACGACGCGGCGGCGTCCTCGCGTGTCCATCACGTGGTCAGCGAGCTGACCGAGCAGGTCGAGGCTACCCTCCTCCGCCACACCGGGCCGGAGACCGCGCTGCACATCGAGCAGATCCAGGACATCGTCGAGCTGGCGCTGATGCGCGGCGAGCACCACAAGGTCGCCCGCGCCTACGTGCTCTACCGCGAGGAGCGCAGCAAGGCCCGCGAGGCCGCGCAGCCCGCGAAGGCCGAGGGCGCGATCTCGGTGCGCGCCGCCGACGGCAGCGTCCGCCCGCTCGACTGGGCGCGCGTGTCCCACGTCGTGGGCGAGGCCGTGGCCGGGCTCGACGACGTTTCCGCCGACCTCGTGCTCGCGGAGACCAAGCGCAACATCTACGACGGCATCAGCGCGGACGAGCTGGCGCTGGCGCAGATCATGGCCGCGCGGGTGCTCGTCGAGCAGGAGCCGAACTACTCCTACGTCAGCGCGCGGCTGCTGCTGGACAAGCTGCGCGGCGAGGCGCTGAGCTACCTCGCCGGCGCGCCGAAGCTGGCGAGCCAGGACGAGATGGCGACGGAGTACCCGCGCTACTTCCGCTCCTACCTGCGCCGCGCGATCGAGCTGGAGCTGGTCAACCCCGAGCTGCAGTCGTTCGACCTGGACAAGATCACCTCAGCGATCAAGGCGGAGCGCGACCTCGACTTCGGCTTCCTCGGTCTGCAGACGCTGTACGACCGCTACTTCCAGCACCACGACGGCGTCCGGTTCGAGCTGCCGCAGGCGTTCTTCATGCGCGTCGCGATGGGCCTGGCGATCCGCGAGGACGACCGGGAAGCCCGCGCGATCGAGTTCTACGAACTCCTGTCGAGCTTCCACTTCATGGCATCGACGCCGACGCTGTTCAACTCGGGCACCACCCGCCCGCAGCTCTCGTCGTGCTTCCTGACCACCGTCGACGACGACCTCGACTCGATCTTCCAGGCGTACAAGAACAACGCGCTGCTGGCGAAGTACTCGGGCGGCCTCGGCAACGACTGGACCCCGGTCCGCGGCCTCGGCGCGCACATCAAGGGCACCAACGGCCAGTCGCAGGGCGTCGTGCCGTTCCTCAAGATCGCCAACGACACCGCGGTCGCGGTGAACCAGGGCGGCAAGCGCAAGGGCGCCGCCTGCGCGTACCTCGAGACCTGGCACGTCGACATCGAGGAGTTCCTCGACCTGCGCAAGAACACCGGTGACGACCGCCGCCGCACGCACGACATGAACACCGCGAACTGGGTGCCCGACGAGTTCCTCCGCCGCGTCGAGGCCGACGACCAGTGGACCCTGTTCTCCCCCAACGAAACCCCGGACCTGCACGACCTCTACGGCAACGCGTTCGCCGAGCGCTACCGCGAGTACGAGGCCGCCGCCGAGCGCGGCGAGATCAAGGTGTTCCGCAAGATCCGCGCGGTCGAGCTGTGGCGGCGCATGCTCACCATGCTGTTCGAGACCGGCCACCCGTGGATCACCTTCAAGGACCCGTGCAACCTGCGCTCGCCGCAGCAGCACACCGGCGTCGTGCACTCGTCGAACCTGTGCACCGAGATCACGCTGAACACCAACGCCGAAGAGGTCGCGGTCTGCAACCTCGGCTCGGTGAACCTGCTCAAGCACGTCACACCGTCCGGTTTGGACACCAAGCGGCTCGAGAAGACCGTGCGCACCGCGGTCCGCATGCTCGACAACGTGATCGACATCAACTTCTACACGATCCCGGAGGCGCGCCGTTCCAACCTGCGCCACCGCCCGATCGGCCTCGGCCTGATGGGCTTCCAGGACGCGCTGTTCGAGATCGGCGTCCCGCTGTCGTCGGAGCAGGCCGTGCAGTTCGCGGACGAGAGCATGGAGCACATCTCCTACTACGCGATCTCCGCATCGACCGACCTCGCCGAGGAGCGCGGCCAGTACCAGTCGTTCGAGGGCTCGCTGTGGAGCAAGGGGATCCTGCCGATCGACTCGATGCAGCTGCTCATCGACGCCCGCCGCGGCGACGCGCTCGACGTCGACACCTCGTCCACTTTGGACTGGTCGCCGCTGCGCGACCGGGTCCGCACGGTGGGCATGCGCAACTCCAACGTGATGGCGATCGCGCCGACCGCGACGATCTCCAACATCTGCGGCGTCGGGCAGTCCATCGAGCCGCTGTTCCAGAACCTGTTCGTGAAGTCGAACATGTCCGGTGACTTCACCGTGGTCAACCCGCACCTGGTCCGCTCGCTCAAGGAGCGCGGGCTGTGGGACGAGGTCATGGTCAGCGACCTGAAGTACTTCGACGGCAGCCTCGGCCAGATCGACCGCGTGCCGGACGACCTCAAGGCGCTGTACGCCACCGCGTTCGAGATCGAGTCGAAGTGGCTGGTGGACGCCGGTTCGCGCCGTCAGAAGTGGATCGACCAGGCGCAGTCGCTCAACCTGTACATCGCGGCGCCCAGCGGCCGCAAGCTCGACGAGCTGTACCGCTACGCCTGGCACAAGGGTCTCAAGACCACGTACTACCTGCGCGCCAGGTCGGCGACGCACGTGGAGAAGAGCACCCTGCGCGGCACCGACGGCAAGCTGAACGCCGTCTCCGCGACCCCGGCGGCGGCACCTGCCGCGGCACCGGCTCCCGCACCCGCCGCTTCGCCCGCGCCGTCGCCGTCCCCCTCGCCGTCGGCTTCGGTTCCGGCTACCCCGGTTGCCGAGGAGCCCAAGGAGATGGCGAAGGTCAACGACGTCGACTTCGTCGCCGAAGAGGGCGCCGCCTGCCGCATCGACGACCCCGACTGCGAAGCCTGCCAGTAAGCCGCCCGTAGTCCTTTTTGGAGAGAACATGACGAACCTGGAAACCGGAACGGACGCGACGGGGCTCGGCGAGATCGAGGTCGGCGCCGAGCGGATCAACGTCGACGACAAGCGGATGATCAACGCCCGCGCCGACGTGAACCAGCTCCTGCCGATGAAGTACCGCTGGGCGTGGGACAAGTACCTCGCGGGCTGCAACAACCACTGGATGCCGACCGAGGTCGCCATGCAGGCCGACATCGCGCTGTGGAAGTCCACCGACGGGCTCACCGAGGACGAGCGGCAGATGCTCAAGCGCAACCTCGGCTTCTTCGCCACCGCGGAGTCGTTGGTGGCCAACAACATCGTGCTCGCGGTCTACCGGCAGATCACGAACCCGGAGTGCCGCCAGTACCTGCTGCGCCAGGCGTTCGAGGAGGCCGTGCACACGCACACCTTCCAGTACATCTGCGAAAGCCTCGGCCTCGTCGAGGGCGAGCTGTTCAACATGTACCGCGAGGTTCCGTCCATTTCGGACAAGGACGCGTGGGCGCTGAAGTACACGCAGAACCTGGAGAACCCGGACTTCGAGACCGGCACGCCGGAGGCCGACCAGGCGTTCCTGCGCGACCTCGTGGCGTTCTACGTGATCTTCGAGGGCATGTGGTTCTACACCGGGTTCGCGCAGATCCTCTCGCTCGGCCGCCGGAACAAGATGGTCGGCATCGCCGAGCAGTACCAGTACATCCTGCGCGACGAGTCGATCCACCTGAACTTCGGCATCGACTGCATCAACCAGATCAAGATCGAGAACCCGCACCTGTGGACAGAGGAGTTCCAGGCGGAGATCCGCGGCATGCTGACCGACGCGTGCGCGCTCGAGGTCGCCTACGCCCGTGACACCATGCCGCGCGGCATGCTCGGGCTTTCGGCCGACGCGTGCGAGCAGTACATGCACTTCATCACCGACCGGCGCGCCCAGCAGATCGGCCTCGCGCCGATCTTCGGCGAGAACGAGAACCCGTTCCCGTGGATGTCGGAGGCGATGGACCTGAAGAAGGAGAAGAACTTCTTCGAGACCCGCGTCATCGAGTACCAGTCCGGCGGCGCGCTCGACTGGGACTGAGTTCTCCCGCCTCCTCCGACGGCGCCTCCCGACTCGTTCGGGGGGCGCCGTCGCGTGTCCAGTGCCACCCGAACGCCCCGGTGAGAGCGGCGACACGCAGCGCTCAGGACTGTTAGGCTCCCCTGTGCCACAGGTTTCCCGGGTGCGAGCCCGGGAAGGCAACAGGGAACCCGGTGCGAATCCGGGACTGCCCCGCAGCGGTATGTGGGAACGACCGCCGTCACCGCGTGAGCGGTAAAGCACTGGGTAAGGCACCCGGGAAGCGACGGCCAGTAGGGAGGCGCAGTACGCCCACGAGTCCGAATACCTGCCCGTGGTGCGGATGCCGACGGCATCCGCCGATCGCGGGCCTCGTGGGTGGGCACGCTCACATCGAGAGGCGGCACGACCTCCGCCCGCCTCGTGTGCGCCCGCCCCGTTCCCCCGCGATTTTCGTGAACGAGCTCGCGAGGAGAGAGCTGTGGGCAGCAACAACGAATCGGACGTGGTGGGCAGCACCGTACTCGGGTACCCGAGGATCGGTCCGAACCGGGAACTCAAGCGCGCCGTAGAGCGGTATTGGGCCGGTCGCACGGATCGCGCCGAGTTGGCGGAGACCGCCGCGAAACTGCGCCGGGACACCTGGCGCGAACTGCGCGGGGCAGGGCTCCACACCGTCCCGTCCAACACCTTCTCCTACTACGACCAGGTGCTCGACACCGCCGCGCTGTTCGGCGCGCTGCCCGAGCGCTTCACCCGCCTCGGCCTCGACGACCTCGGCACCTACTTCGCAGCGGCGCGGGGCGTGCAGGACGCGCCCGCGCTCGAAATGACCAAGTGGTTCGACACGAACTACCACTACCTGGTGCCAGAGCTGCAGCCGGAGACGACCTTCTCGGTCACCGGGTCCAAGCCGATCGACGAGTACCGCGAAGCACGCGCGGACGGCATCGAGACCCGTCCCGTCCTGGTCGGCCCGGTGACGTTCCTGGCGCTGGCGAAGCCCGCCGCGGGCGCGCCGCCGGAGTTCCGCACGATCGACCTGCTCGACTCGCTGGTCGCCGCGTACGCGGACCTGCTCGGCCGGTTGCGGGACGAGGGCGTCGAATGGGTGCAGCTCGACGAGCCCGCGTTCGCCGCGGACCGCACGCCCGCCGAACTGGACGCGCTCGCGCGCGCCTACGCCGCGCTCGGCGGGATCGAACACCGGCCGAAGATCCTGGTGGCGGGCTACTTCGGGCGGCTCGGCGACGCGCTCGGCGTGCTCGCGCGCTCCCCCGTCGACGCGCTGGCCGTCGACCTGGTCACCGATCCGTCCACTGTGGACGCCGTGGCCGCCGAAGGCGCGTTGCGGGACAAGGAGGTGGTCGCCGGTGTCGTCGACGGGCGCAACGTGTGGCGGGTCGACGTGGACGCCGCGCTCGCGAAGGCGGCCACCCTGCTCGGCACGGCGGCGAAGGTCAGCGTCGGCAGTTCGTGTTCGCTGCTGCACGTGCCCTACGACGTGGACGCGGAAGCGGATCTCGACGAGCGGCTGAAGGGCTGGCTCTCCTTCGCCAAGCAGAAGGTCGCCGAAGTCGTGCTGCTCGGCACGGCACTCGCCGAAGGCATCGAGGCGGTCGCTGACGGCGTCGCGGCGGCGAGGGCCGCGACGAAGAGCCGGAACGAGGCCCGCGACCTGCGCGACAGCAGGGTGCGGGCGCGGCTCGACGCGCTGCGGCCCTCGCACACCGAGCGGCCGGACTACGCGCGAAGGGCCGCCGCGCAGCGCTCGTCGCTGGGCCTGCCCGCCTTGCCCAGCACGACGATCGGGTCGTTCCCGCAAACCTCCGACGTGCGCAAGGCCCGCGCGGCCTTCCGCGCCGGGCGCACCGACGAGGCCCAGTACGCCGCGGCGATGCGCGACGAGATCGAGCGCGTGGTGCGGTTGCAGGAGGACCTCGGGCTCGACGTGCTCGTGCACGGCGAGCCGGAGCGCAACGACATGGTGCAGTACTTCGCCGAGCAGCTCGACGGGTTCGCCGCCACCCACACCGGCTGGGTGCAGTCCTACGGCTCGCGCTGCGTCCGCCCGCCGATCCTCTACGGCGACGTCTCGCGGCCGGAGCCGATGACCGTCGAGTGGGCGCGGTACGCGCAGGGGCTCACCGAACGCCCGGTCAAGGGCATGCTCACCGGGCCGGTCACCATCCTCGCCTGGTCGTTCGTGCGCGACGACCAGCCGCTCGGCGAAACCGCGGGCCAGGTGGCACTCGCCATCCGCGACGAGGTGCACGACCTCGAGTCGGCGGGGATCCGGATCATCCAGGTCGACGAGCCCGCGCTGCGGGAACTGCTCCCGTTGCGCGAAGCGGAGCACCAGGCGTACTTCGACTGGGCGGTGCGCGCGTTCCGGCTCGCCACCTCGGGCGTCGCCGACTCGACGCAGATCCACACCCACATGTGCTACTCGGAGTTCGGCGACATCCTGCCCGCGATCGAAGCCATCGACGCGGACGTCACGAGCATCGAAGCCGCTCGCTCGCACATGGAGGTGCTCGGGGACCTCGGCAAGTCCGGGTTCGCGCGCGGCGTCGGCCCTGGCGTGTACGACATCCACTCGCCGCGGGTGCCGGACGTCGAGGAGATCAGCGAGCTGCTGACCACCGCCCTCGGCGCGGTGCCCGCCGACCGGATCTGGGTGAACCCCGACTGCGGCCTGAAGACCCGCGGCTACGCGGAGGTGGAGCCCGCGCTGCGCAACCTCGTAGCGGCAACGGCGCGCGTCCGCTCGACCCTGCCGAGCTGATCCGCACGGGTCCCTGCTGCCCCGTTGGGCCGCCCTCGGGGCAGCAGGGATCCCGGAGGTCGCAGTGCCGGCAGCTCCGGGGCGCCCGGATCGCGGCCCTAGCGGAGTCAGCCGAGACTGATTGCCCTGAAGGTCGCCTTCGCGGCGTTAGACGCCCTCAGGGGCGCCTTCAGGGCATGAGCTTGGCGATGCGGCTGCCTGTGAGGGGCGAGTTCGCGACCCCGCTGATTCCCCGAAGGTGCCTTTCAGGGGATCAGCGGGGTCGCGCTGCTCCGCCGGATCGCCCGTCCCGCGCGGCCCCGGTTCGCCCGCCGTGTTCTGCCCGCCGCGCTCCGGTCGCCGCGCCTTGATCCGATCGCCCGCCGTGCTCTGGTCGCCCAGCGCCGCGCCGATCGCCGCGCCCCGATCCGCTCCGGCTTGGCTCGGCGCTTCCTGCCGCGTTGCCCTGAAGGTCGCCTTCGCGGCATCAGATTCCCTCAAGAGCACCTTCAGGGCATCAGCGCGGGTGGAAGCACGGGAGCGGCGAAGGCTCGTGAAGGGCTCATTCGCGGCGTTGAGGTTCCCGAAGGTCACGGGGGCATGGCGGGCTAAGGGTCCGCCATGCCCCGA
Source organism: Amycolatopsis minnesotensis (assembly GCF_039529815.1). Classification (NCBI taxonomy): domain Bacteria; kingdom Bacillati; phylum Actinomycetota; class Actinomycetes; order Pseudonocardiales; family Pseudonocardiaceae; genus Amycolatopsis; species Amycolatopsis minnesotensis. The sequence continues at coordinate 44,469 of NZ_BAAANN010000027.1, forward strand.
CCTCCCAAGGAGCATCCGTCGGCGCGGAAAATTCGCTCGCCTGCCCGTCGATCGGACTATTGACGGGTGGTCAACAAGGCAGGCATGGTGGGGTGGCAGGCACTCTCTCATCGCCGAGGAGGCCCCATGAACTTCACCGCCATCCGCGAGCGCGTGCCCCCGTTGACCTCGATCCCGCTCCCCCGCGGTGTGGACCGCCGGATGCTGGAGCACCGCTCGCCGGTCGCCGAACTCGCCGCACCGCCGCCGGGCAGCGGGCTCAAGCCCGTGCTCGGCGATGCCGGGCCGCCCGTCATCGGGCACGCGGTCAACTTCATGCGGTTCGGCATCCCGTTCGGGCTGCACCGGTACGAGACCTACGGCCCGGTGTCCTGGATGGGCGCCTTCGGCCGCCGCATCGTCACCCTCAGCGGCCCGGACGCCACCCAGGCCGCGCTGGTGAACAAGGACAAGGCCTTCTCGCAGGAGGGCTGGAAGTTCTTCATCGAGCGGTTCTTCGACCGCGGCCTGATGCTGCTCGACTTCGGCGAGCACCACCTGCACCGCCGCATCATGCAGCAGGCGTTCACCCGCGACCGGCTCGAGGGCTACGTACGGCAGATGGGCCCGTCGATCAGGGCCGGGGTCGGCCGCTGGCCCACCACCGGCTCGAACCGGCTCTACTTCACGCTGAAGCAGCTCACCCTGGACGTCGCGACCCAGGTCTTCATGGACATGGACAGCCCCGACGACGCCGGCCGCATCAACCGCGCGTTCGTCGACTCGGTGCGCGCGGGTACCGCGATCGTGCGCCACCCGGTGCCCGGTGGTCGCTGGGCGGCCGGGCTGCACGGCAGGAAGGTGCTTGAGCGGTACTTCGCCGCCGAACTGCCCGGCAAGCGCGCGAGGAGCGGATCCGACCTGTTCTCCGCGCTGTGCCAGGCGACGAGCGAGGACGGCGAGCGGTTCACCGACACCGACATCGTCAACCACATGATCTTCCTGATGATGGCGGCGCACGACACCAGCACGATCACCGCCACCGCCGCCGCGTACCACCTGGCGAAGCATCCCGAGTGGCAGGAGCGCGCCCGCGAGGAGTCGCTGGCGCTCGGCGACGAACTCCCCGATCTCGGAGCACTGGACCGTCTGTCCACAGTGGACATGGTGCTCAAGGAGTCGCTGCGGCTGGTCGCGCCGGTGCCCTCGCTCGCCCGCAAGACGGTGCGCGACACCGAGGTCCTCGGCCACCACATACCCGCGGGCTCGATGGTCGGAATCTCACCCACGGTGAACCACTTCGCGCCGGAATGCTGGACGGATCCGATGCGGTTCGACCCGGACCGGTTCGGCCCCGCCCGTCGCGAAGACCGGTCTCACCGGTTCGCCTGGATGCCCTTCGGCGGCGGCGCGCACAAGTGCATCGGACTGCATTTCGGCACGTCAGAGGTCAAGCTGCTGTTGCACGAGATGCTGCGGAGGTACCGCTGGACGGTACCGGCCGGCTATGCGGCGAAATGGGACTACGTGTCACTTCCGGTTCCGGTCGACGGGCTGCCGATGCACCTCGAAGCACGCTGAAATCGGCCAACGAATCTGACTACTGTCAGTAGTAAATTACACTCGTGTCATCACTCGTTCAGCCGGTAGACATGCCCCGTGCGGCATGGTGCCGTGGCTTAACTCATGGGCTACTCGTACCGAGTGTGGGTCCTCCCTTGGCCACACCCGGTCTGAGCTGGTCTTCGTTCCCGCGTGAAGAAGGTGGAGTGTGCCGGAGCCTGGTGCGACACCAGGGTTGGCCGAGGTAGCCCGCAACTGGGCGGCCACGTTGGCTGACACGAAAGGAGTATCCCTCCCGCCGCACGAACTGGAGCAGATCCTCCTCGCGGTGGTCCGCGACGCGGCCGCGGCGGCCGTGCCCGCGCACGAAGCAGCGGTGCGCCGGTTCGCCGCGCTGTACTCGGCGTCCCCGATCGGAATCGCCCTCGCCGACCGCGACGGCACCATCGTCGAGGCAAACGCGGCGCTCGGGTCCTTCCTCGGGTACCAGCCAGAGTCGTTGCACGGCAAGAAGATCACCGAGCTGGGTTCGAGCGACCGCGATTCGACCGCCCTGCGCATCGGCCTCGACGAGCTGACCGAAACCGAACTCGACCGCTACCAGCACCGCGTGCTCCTCGACCACGGCGAAGAGGTGCCGGTGTGGGCGGACGTCACGCTCGCCCACCTGCCGGGTGACCACCCCGGCACGGAGTATCCGGTGCTGATGGTCTCCGACGCCAACGAGGTGCACCTGCTGCAGGAGACGCTGCGGCACCAGAACGTGCACGACCCGCTGACCGGGCTCGCCAACTCGTCGAGCTTCCAGACCAAACTGGAAGCCGCGCTCGGCACCCGCTCCGGCGAGCGGATCGCGTTGATCTACCTCGACATCGACGGGTTCAAGGTCGTCAACGACGGCCTCGGCGCCGGGTTCGGCGACAAGGTGCTGCGCGGGGTCGCCCGCAAGCTCGCCGCGGTGTTCACCGAGCACGACGCCTTCGTCGCCAGGCTCTCCGGCGACGGCTTCGCGATCCTGCTGCACGGCTCGGTGAGCCCCAGCGAGGTGATCGCACTCGTCGAGCGCGCCTTCGAAGACCTCCACGAGCCGATCTACCTGGAGGGCAACGGCATCGGCGTCAGCGCGAGCGCCGGCATCGTGGTCAAGGACGTCGGCGACGGCGGCGCCGAGGACCTCCTCCGCGGCGCCGAAATCGCGCTGCACCGGGCGAAGGAGCGCGGCAAGGCGCAGTGGGTGCTGTTCGACCCCGAACTGGACGCGCGCGACCGCAGCCGCTACCGCCTCGGCGCGGTGATCGCGGGCGCGCTCGAAAACGGCGAGTTCTCGCTCATCTACCAGCCGACCGTGAAGCTCGCGAACACCGACCAGCTCGCCGCGGTGAACGCGGGGCTGCGCTGGAACCACCCGGAGATGGGCGAGCTCGACTCCGACAAGTTCTACCCGCTCGCCGAGACCACCGGCATGACGATCCCGCTCGGCCGCTGGCTGCTCACCGAATCGCTCGCGGCCACCGCGCGCTGGCGCGAACGGTTCGGCGAGGCGGCACCGGATGTCTGCGTCCGGTTGCCGAAGCGGCTCGCCATCGATCCCGATCTGGTGTTGCTGGTCAAGGAGCAGCTGGACCGCCACCGGCTGCCGGCGCACGCGTTGCGGCTGTGCACCGACGGATCGTCCATTCTGGACCCGAACGGCGAGGTGCTCGACTCGCTTTCGGTGCTCTCCGATCTCGGCGCGCAGCTCGTGCTGACCGTGTCCGGAACGGCGGACCTCGAACTGATCCCGCGGTACCGGCTTCCGGTGCGGCACATCATCCTCAGCGGCCCGGTCGTCGACTCGCTCGTCATCGACAAGGACGGAGTGGCGAGCAGGAACCTGTCGCACCTGATCACCAGGGCGCGGGAGCTGAAGCTGCGGATCGGCGCCGAGGGCGTGTGGCACGAAGACCACGCCGTCCGGTTGCGCGAACTCGGCGTCATGGCGGCCCGCGGCGCGTTCGTCGCGGAGTCGGCGACCGGTGACGAGGTCGACGAGCTGATCGAACGGCACGCGAGCTAGCGCGCGGGCTCCACTTCGGTGCGGTACACGCGGAAACCGCGGCGGCGGTAGTTGGTCAACGCGGCCGGGTGGTCGAGGTTCGAGGTGCGCAGCCACACCCGGGTCACCGCGTCGTCCAGCCGCCACGCCTCGCCGACGGCGAGGGTCAGGGCGTAACCGCCGAGCCCGCGGCCGATGAACGACGGGCGCAGCCCGAAGGTGGTGATCTGCGCGTCGCCACCTTCCCCACGCCGGGTCGCGACGAACCCGGCGACCTCGGGGCCCGCCCGCACGAGCCAGAACCGGCGGCGCGGATCCGCGAGCCACTCGGCCCAGCCGTCGTCGTCACGGGTGACGCTGCGCCACCCGTGCGCGGCACCGATCTCGACGCACAGCGGCCGGATCCACGGCGAGGACGCGTCGATCCCCTCGAGTGCGACGCCGTCGACGGGACCCGACGGAACCAGGTCGCCCGGCGCGGTCATCTCGACATAGGTGATGATCTCCTCCACGAAGGTGCAACCTAGGCACTCGCGCGCCAATCCGCGAGCGAATTCACTACGAACACCTGGCACGACCCCGTGGAAAGGACGTTCATGCAGCAGGGAGATCTGGCCCCGGACTTCACTCTCGCCGACGAGAAGGGCGAACAGCGCTCGCTCGGGGAATTCCTCGCCGAAGGGCCGGTGGTGCTCTTCTTCTACCCGGCCGCGATGACCGGCGGCTGCACCGCGGAGAGCTGCCACTTCCGCGATCTCGCCGCCGAGTTCGCCGAAGCCGGCGCGCAGCGGCTCGGGATCAGCCCCGACGACGTGACCAAGCAGCGGGAGTTCTCCGACGCCAACGGGTTCGACTACCCGCTGCTGTCCGACCCCGACGGCGCGGTCGCCAAGCAGTTCGGGGTGCGGCGCCGGTTCGGCCCGCTGCTGACCAAGCGGCACACGTTCGTCATCGACACCGACCGCGAAGTGCTCGAGGTGATCAAAAGCGAGCTGAAGTTCGCCAAGCACGCGGACGATGCGCTCGCCGCGCTGCGGGCACGCAAGAACGCCTAGCCTTCACAGCGCGCGGAGACTGTCGCGGGTGAGATCGGCCAGCGTGGGATAGCCGTCGACGGCCATCAGAAGATCGGCTTCGGCGAGGATCGACCGGAGGACGTGGACGACGCCATCGGCACCGCCGAGCGCGAGGCCGTAGGCGTAGGGACGCCCGACGCCCACCGCGGTGGCGCCCAGTGCCAGTGCTTTCACGACGTCGGAACCGGACCGGACGCCGGAGTCGAAGAGCACCGGGAGGCCGTCCGCGGCGTCGACGATGTCCGGGAGGACATCGAGCGCCGGTATCCCGCCGTTGGCCTGGCGCCCGCCGTGGTTGGAGCAGTAGAGGCCGTCGACGCCGCCGTCCCTGGCGCGGCGGGCGTCGTCGGGGTGGCAGATCCCCTTCACCACCAGCGGCAGCTTGGTGATCGAGCGCAGCCACGGCAGGTCTTCCCAGGTGAGCGGGTTCCCGAACAGCTGAGCCCACAGCCGCACCGCCGCGGCGGGATCCTCTTCGGGGCGGCGGCCGAGGCGGTCGAGGAACACCGGATCGGTGCGGTAGTTGGCGAGGCAGTTGCCGCGCAGCTGCGGGAAGTTGCCGGTGGCGAGGTCGCGCGGGCGCCATCCGGTCACCCAGGTGTCGAGGGTGACGACGATGGCCTTGAACCCCGCCGCCTCGGCGCGGCGAACCAGGCTTTCCGCCAGCTCGCGATCGGTCGGCGTGTAGAGCTGGAAGAACCCCGGGGTCTCGCCGAACCGCGCGGCGACCTGTTCCATCGGATCCACGGTCAGCGTCGAGGCCACCATCGGCACGCCGGTCGCCGCGGCCGCGTCGGCGGTGGCGAGGTCGCCGTGGCCGTCCTGCGCGCAGATGCCGATCACCCCGATCGGCGCCATGAACAGCGGCGCCGCCCACCGGTCGCCGAAGACCTCCACCGAAAGGTCACGCTCGGCGGCGCCGGCGAACATGCGGGGATAGAGCCCCCACCGGTCGAACGCGGCGACATTGGCGCGCTGCGTGCGCTCGTCTCCGGCCCCACCGGCCACATAGGACAGTACGGACGGCGGCATCGCCTGCGCCGCACGAGTTTCCAGCTCGTCAAAGGTCATCGGGTACTTCGACTGGACACCGCCGAGCCCGGCGAGGTAGATCTCGTTCTGGTAGTCACCGAACTGTGCCATGTGGACAGTCCCTTCCGGAGTGTGCGGCGGTCATCGACGAAGCCCGTACGCGCGGGCGACCACTTTCTCGACGACCGTACGCGGCAAGAGCCTGCGAAGGGCGAACACAGCAGGGGCCCCGCTGCCCACCGCGTACAACGGTTTCGGCCGCCGAGCCCCGATCGCGGAGAGGATCGTGGCGGCGACCCGCTCCGCGGAGATCCCGGTGGCCTCGTTACCGTCCAAAGCGGACAGCATCGTGGCGAAGTCGGTGCGGTAGGGTGATTCCTGGCTGATGTACTTGGTGCGCCGCATGCTGATACCGGTGTTGATCGCGCCGGGTTCGACGGTAGTCACACCGATCCCGAACGGGGACACCTCCAGCCGCGCGGCGTCCGCGAACCCCTTGATCGCCGCCTTGACGGAGGTGTAGGAAGACCGGTACGCGAGCGGGAAGCTCGCGATCATGGACCCCACCATCACGATCCGGCCGTGACGGCGGGCGCGCATCCCCGGCAGCACGAGCTGGGTGAGCCGCACCGGCGCGAACACGTTCAGCCTGAACAGCCGCTCGATCGCGTCGGCAGGCAGCTCCTCCAGCGGCCCCGACTGGCTCTCGCCCGCGTTGTTGACCAGCACGTCGACGGTGCCGAGCCAGTCCGCGGCCCGCTCGACCGCCGCCGGGTCGGTGAGGTCGAGCGCCCGGTACTCGACCCCGTCCACGCGATCGGCGGCATCGGGGTTCCGGCTCGTGCCGATGACGCGGTACCCCCGCGCGAGGAGTGCACGCGCGGTCGCCATCCCGATCCCGGACGACGCGCCGGTGACCAGGGCGGTGCGGCTCGCGGGCACGTCGTTCACGGCTCTCCTCCTGGCTTCGCCGCCGTCTGCCCGGCGCCACTTGATAAGGAAATGTATCGGATAAGTTCTCCTATCGGAAGGGCCTGCCGCACTGGCGGGCCGTGCTGCTGGTCGTCGTCTACCACGTGTGGCTCGGCCGGGTCTCCGGCGACGTGGACGTGTTCTTCCTGATCTCCGGATCCCCCATGACCGGACAGCTCTACCGCGCCAGTTCCCGTGGCGACATCGCGTTCGGAGCAAATGTGGGGCCGGACGGTCAGGCGCCTGTTCCCGGCCGCGCTGACGGTGCCGGCGGTGGTGATCATCGCGAGCGTGACCCTGCTCCCGGAAGCCATCGAATCGGCGCCGCGCGGGAACGAGGACGAAGACGAACCACCCGCCTGAGCGGGATCAGGGCGCGCGCAGCTCCCAGACGAGTTCCGTGCCGCTTTCCGCGGCGCCGCGCTCGCGTTCGGAAGCCCTGCGCTCCAGCAGCCGGAACCCGAGCCGCGCCGGCACCGCCCCGCTCCGTTCGTTCAGCTCGTCGTGGATGATCACGACGCGCTCGGCGCCGATCCCGAACGCCACTTCGGCCAGGCGCTCGACCGTCTTCGTGATGATGCCTTCCCCGGTGCGCGCCCGGTGCACCCAGTAGCCGATCTCGAACGCGCCGGGACCCAGCCTGGTCATCAGGCCGCAGCCGCCGACGATCTCGCCGGAGATCGTGATCGCGTAGTCGAAGGTGACGCGCTCGTCCCAGCGGCGCCGCGTGGTGTCGATGAACTCCCGCGCCGCCTCGACGGGATACCCGTCCGCGACCCAGCTCGTCCACGGCCGCAGGTGGTCGATCGACTCGGCCACCGCGCGCCGCACCGCCGCCACGTCATCGGCGCGCCAGCGGCGGAGCAGGATCGTGTCGGAGACTGCGACTTCTTCGGCAGGTGCCTTCATAGCCGCATGGTGCTCGTGTGGCGGCGTCCCGCGCACCCGAGTTTTCCGCTGGCCGTCCCGGCGCCGCCGGTGGCAAGGTCACGCACATGCGCATCGACATCGTCACGTTCCCCGGGGTCGACGACCTCGACCTTACCGGCCCGCTGCGCGTGCTCCGCGGCGCGGGCTACACCGTGCGGCTCGTCGGCAGGACCGGCCGAGGGCTCGTCACCACGTCGTCCGGCCTGCGCTTCGAGACCGACGCCGGGTTCGATCCGCGCCCGGACGTGCTGGTCGTTCCCGGCGGAGGCTGGGGCGCCCGCGCCGAGGCCGGCGCGTGGGGCGAAGCGCAGCGCGGTGACTGGCTCCCGCTGCTGAAGCGGGCCACGCCCGAGCTGCTCGTGGGCATCTGCACCGGGACGATGCTGCTCGCGCACGCTGGCCTGCTCACCGGCCGCCGCGCGAACACCCACCACTCGGCCGCGGCCGAACTCGCCGAGCTCGGCGTCGAGGTGGTGCCCGACCGCGTCGTCGACGACGGCGACCTCATCACCGGCGGCGGCGTGACCTCCGGCATCGACGTCGCGCTGTGGCTGGTCGAACGGATCGCCGGTCGCGAGCTCGCCGACGGGCTCGCGACCGGACTCGAATATCCGCGTTACCGGCCGTCCTAACGGAGGGTCCTAGTGGAAGATCGCGCTCTCCGGGATGACCGTGTCGCCGCGCAAGGCGTCGAACAGCTGCTTGGACTTGGTCTTGTCCCACTTCTCCGCCGACGCCGAGGTCACCGGCACGGTCGTGGTGACGACGCCGCCCGAGGAGATCCCCCGCATCGCCCACGCCAGCCCGACGAGGTTGTGCACGTGGTCGCCGGAGTCCATGGTCAGCGCGTCCGGCGCGGCGCCCAGCAGCGGGAACAGGTCGAACGGGTTCAGGAACGTGCCGGGGCTGGCGATCTCGCTGACCAGGGCGCCGATGAACTTCCGCTGGTTCGCGGCGCGGTCGAGATCCGATCGCGGGGTGGCCGCGCTGTGCCGCATGCGGACGAAGCCGAGCGCCTGCGGGCCGTCGAGGTCCTGGCACCCCGGCGGGATCTTCACCCCGGTCTTCTCGTCGTCCATCTCCTTGTCGATGCACATGTTCACGCCGCCGATCGCGTCCACGATCTTGGCGAACCCGCCGAACCCGATCTCGGCGTAGTGGTCCATGCGCAGGCCGGTGGCCCCTTCGACGGTCTCGGTCAGCAGCTTCGGGCCGCCGATCGAGAACGCGGAGTTGATCTTGCTGGTGCCGTGGCCCGGCACCTTCACGTCGGAGTCGCGCGGCAGGCTCAGCAGCGTCGGCGGGGTGTCGTTGTCCGGGATGTGCGCGACCATGACCGTGTCGGTGCGCGTGCCGCCACCGGCGGCCTTGACGTCACCGGTGGACAGGCGTTCCTCGTCCTCGGTGGACAGGCCCTCACGGCTGTCGGAGCCGACGACGAGCCAGTTGGTGCCGGAGGCCGCGGCCGGACGGCCGGCGTAGTCGTGGATGGCGTCCGTGCGGTTGATGGACACCTCGAGGTACACCCACACGCCCGCGATCAGGAGCACGATCACGGTGAGCAGGGTCAGCAGGATGCGCCCGAAGCCCCAGCGTCGACGGCGGCGCGGCGGCGGGCCGCCCATCGGCCGCTGTGGCGGCTCCTGGCGCGGAGGTGGCCCCTGCCGCCGCGGCGGCTCGGCCCGGCGCTGGTCGCCGTAGGGCTGCTCCTGCCCCGGCAGGGGCATCATCTGCGTGTGCTGGGGCCGTCGCTGGCCCCTCGGGGGCTGGCGGGGGCCGGACCGCGGCGGGTAGCCGTCGTAGTCTCCGCCGTAGCTCATCCCTCGATCACCCTTCCACGTCAACCGGTTTCCATGCGGTTCTGCAGGTGCCACTCAACCGCAAACCTCATAAACCCGGACGTGCGACCCCCCTATTGGGTTGTTCCTCCCGGTTTGGCGAATCCGAACTGGTGCACCTTGAGGTAGCCCGATCGGAAGCCTGCCTCCGAATAGGCCAGGTAGAACTCCCACATCCGGCGGAACACGTCGTCGAACCCGAACGCCGAGATCTCCGACCAGCGCTCGGTGAACCGGTCGCGCCACTGCCGGAGCGTGCGGGCGTAGTCCTGGCCGAACTCCCTGATGCCCTGCAGCCGCAGCGTGGTGTGCTCGGTCATGCCCTGCTCGATCGACTCCGTGGACGGGATGATGCCGCCGGGGAAGATGTACTTGTGGATCCACGTGTAGGACGACGTGGTGGCCCGCATCCGCGCGTCGTCCATGGTGATCGCCTGCAGCCCGAACCGCCCGCCCGGCCGCAGCCGCTCGCCGATCGTCGAGTAGAACGTCGGCCAGTACTCGGCGCCGACGGCCTCGATCATCTCGACGCTCACCACGGCGTCGTACTCCCCCTTGACGTCGCGGTAGTCGCACAGCTGCACGTCGACGCGGTCGGACAGGCCCGCCGCCGCGATCCGCTCGGTGGCCAGCGCGTGCTGCTCCTCGGAGATGGTCACCGACGTGACGGTCGCGCCCCTGGCGGCCGCGCGGATGGACAGCTCGCCCCAGCCGGTGCCGATCTCCAGTACCGAGCTGCCTTCGCGGACCCCCGCGTAGTCGAGCACGCTGTCGATCTTGCGGTGCTGCGCCGCGGTGAGATCGTCGTCCGGCCCGAACAGCGCCGAGGAGTACATCATCGACTCGTCGAGGAACCGGGTGAAAAGGTCGTTCGAAAGGTCGTAGTGGCGGTGGATGTTCGACCGCGCGCCTTCGACGGTGTTGGCCTCCGCCGCGGGCTGGCGCCGCTCCACGAACCGGCGCAGCTTCTGCAGGATCGGCGGGATCAGCGTCGCCATGCGTTCCGCGAACGGCGTGAGCACCTCGGCCAGCGCGTCGGTGGTCCAGTCGCCGACCATGTACGCCTCGCCGAAGCCGATCTTCGCGTCGGCGCCGAGCCGGTGGAAGAACGCCGACGGCCTCGCGAGCCGCATCTCGGGCGCGCCTGCGCCGCCGGACCCGAGCGTGCTGCCGTCGGGCAGGCTCACCCGGAGATCGAGCGGGCGCACCGCGCGCCGGAAGAGTCCCTCGGCGACCCTGGCGCGCAGCGGGGAATGCGGCGGTGTCGCCAATTCGGGCCACTTGGCCGGATCCGGCCTGCCCGCGTTCGCGGGTGTCCCAGACGCCCGATCGACGCTTGAGCTGGTCAAGGCACTCCCTTCCGCCGGAATCATCCAGCTGGTGACTGTGGACGGTCGCATCGCAAAGCCAATGTTCGCGCTCAGAGCGGGATTCGCAACCTGTCAGCGCTCGGCTTGGTCCACGCCGACCACATAGTCTTGTCCTCCCTGGCCGCACCGAGCACGTCCAGTGTGAAAGCACACACGAGACGGGTCCAGACCTGTGCGCGCGCAAGCATGGCGTGTCCTTCCGCAGCGAGTTCGAAACGCGCCAATCGGGAGGTATCGGACTCCGCCCTCGACGCGAAGTCGAACGACTGGCCGGGATCGATCATGCGGTCGCGCAGGCCGTGGACGATCAGCACGGCGCGGTCGCGCACCGGTTCGACGGGCTCGCCGTCCGGGGTCCACGGCGCCAGCGCGCACACGCCGACCACATTGGGGTCGTCGGCGACGCGCAGCGCGACGCGTCCGCCCATCGAGTGACCGACGAGCACGATCGGCGCGTCCGGGTGCTCCGCCTTGATCCGCTCCAGTGCCCACCTCGCGTCCTCGACCGCGGGGAGCTTCGGCGGGTTCCAGCCGTGCACCCGGTTGCGCACCAGGCGCACCTCGACGCCATGGTCGCGGCAGGCGCGGCGCACCGCGCGCCCGATCGGGATCATCCGCAAGTAGGCGAGCCGCCACGGGCGGACCTCGCGATCGCCCCATTCCGACCCGCCGTGCAGCACGAGCACCACCGCGCGCACCGGGCCGTCCGCCGCGAGCACGCGCACCGCTGGTTCCTGTCCGCTCACCTGATCATCCTCCACCCGGCTCCCGAATGGTCCAACGCCGCGGTTGACGGGATCAATCCCACCCGATACAGATTCGTTCGACACCGGGTACCGGCAAGGATGGGGGCATGTGGTGAGCGCCACCGAGTTCGACACGCTGGCCGGCGACGCACTGAAGCGCGTCGCGGCCGAAAACGCCGAGCAGATCGAGGAAGCGGCACGACTGGTGCTCGGCTGCATCCGCTCCGATTCGCTGGTCTACACCGGTGGGGCCGGGCATTCGCTGGCCGCCGTCGCGGAGACCTTCTACCGGGCGGGCGGGCTCGCCTGCGTGTATCCGCTGTACCACCCCGATCTGCTCCCGCTGCACGGCGCGCAGGCCAGCACGGTGGCCGAGCGCAGGTCAGGGCTCGCCGCGGAGGTGCTCGCGAAGTCCCCGCCCGGCCCGTCGGACCTGCTGGTGGTCTTCTCGACTTCCGGGGTGAACCCGTACCCGGTCGAACTGGCCTCGACCGCGCGGGCGGCGGGCACCCCGGTGATCGCGGTGTCCTCCCGCGCTTCGGTCGCGGCGGCACCCCGGCGCGGGAACAGCACACTGGTCGAGGAGGCCACGGTCGTGCTCGACACCGGAATCCGGCCTGGCGACGCCAGCTTCCCCGCCGAGAACCCCCGTACCGCCGCGCTGTCCACTGTGGTCAACGCCTTCCTGTGGAGCAAAGTGCTGGCGACCGTCCTTTCGCGCGCCGAAGCCGACGGGGTCAGCGTGCCGCTGTGGCGAAGCTCCAACGTGGACGGTGGCGATGAAGCCAACGCTTCACTGTTTTCGGCCTACCTGCCGCGGGTCCCCGCGCTGGCCTGAGGCAGCCCCGCCCATGCTCTGAAGGCGACCTTCAGGGACCAGCCCCCGCGCGGCTCCACGCTTGCGCCACCCATCGCACCAGAACCGAGGTGCCGTCGATCCCCTGAAGGCCCTAGGCGGCGGCGGGTTCGGCGGCGAACTGGGTGTGGTAGAGGTCGGCGTAGCGGCCGTCCGCCGCGAGCAGTTCCTCGTGGGTGCCGCGTTCGACGACCGTGCCCGCCTCCACGACCAGGATCTGATCGGCGGCGCGGACCGTGGAGAGCCGGTGCGCGATCACCAGCGCGGTGCGGCCGGACAGCGCGTGCGTGAGCGCCTCCCCCACCGCGACCTCCGATTCGGAGTCGAGGTGCGCGGTCGCCTCGTCCAGCACGATCACGCGCGGCTGGGCGATCAGCAGGCGCGCGATGGTCAGCCGCTGGCGTTCTCCGCCGGAGAGCCGGTAACCCCGCTCGCCCACCATGGTGTCGAGCCCGTCGGGCAGGCTGCGGATCAGGTCCTCCAGCCTGGCGTCGCGCAGTGCCGCCCAGATCTCGTCCTCGGTGACCTCCGGGCGCACGTAGGCGAGGTTCGCCCTGATCGTGTCGTGGAACAGGTGCCCGTCCTGGGTGACCACGCCGACCGCGTCGCGGATGTCGCCGAAACCGAGATCCCGTACGTCCACATCGGACATCCGGACGGTACCGGAGTCCACGTCGTACAGCCGAGGCAACAGCGAGGCGATCGTCGACTTCCCCGCGCCCGACGATCCGACGAGTGCGATCAACTGGCCTGGCTCCGCACGGAAACTGATGCCGTGCAAGACTTCTTCGCCACCTCGCGTGTCCAATGTAGCCACATCTTCGAGCGAGGCGAGCGAGAACCGGTCCGCGGCGGGGTAGCCGAACCGGACGTCGTCGAACTCCACCGACACCGGCCCTGCCGGCAACGGCTTCGGGTCTGGCCGCTCGGTGATCATCGGCTCCAGGTCGAGCACCTCGAAGACCCGCTCGAACGAGACCAGCGCGGTCATCACGTCGACGCGCACGTTCGCCAGCGCGGTGAGCGGGGTGTAGAGGCGCGTGAGCAGCAGCGCGAGCGCGACCACCGTGCCGGGTTCGATCCGCCCGGTCAGCGCGAGCCAGCCGCCGAGGCCGTACACGAGCGCCTGCGCGAGCGCGGAAACCAGCGTCAGGCTCGTCATGAACCAGCGCGTGAGCATCGCGGTCCGCACCCCGATGTCCCGCACCCGCCCGGCGCGCCTGCCGAAGTCGCGCGCTTCGTCGTGCGGCCTGCCGAAGAGCTTCACCAGCGTGGCACCCGGCGCGGAGAACCGCTCGGTCATCTGGGTGGTCATCCCCGCGTTGAGGCCGGCCGACTCGCGCTGCAGGTCCGCCATCCGCTTGCCCATGCGCCGCGCGGGCAGCACGAACACCGGCAGCAGCACCAGCGCGAGCAGGGTGACCTGCCAGGACAGCGTCATCATCACGATCAGCGACAGCGCGAGCTGGATCATGTTGGTGACCAGGCCGGACAGGGTCGCGGTGAAGGTGCGCTGCGCGCCGATCACGTCGTTGTTGAGCCTGCTGACCAGCGCGCCGGTGCGGGTCCTGGTGAAGAACGCGACCGGCATGCGCTGGACGTGCTCGAACACCGCGCGCCGCAGGTCGAAGATCAGCCCCTCGCCGATCCGCGCGGACTGCCAGCGTTCGGCGAGCCCGAAGCCCGCGTCCGCGATGGCGATCGCGGCGATCGCGACGGCCAGCCACACGACGATGCTCACCTCGTGCCCGCCGACGATGATGTCCACGACCTTCCCCGCGAGCAACGGGGTGCTGACGGCGAGTACCGCCGAGAACACCGTGAGGGCGAGGAAGATCGCCAGACTCCGCCAGTACGGCCGCGCGAACCGGGCGACGCGCCGCACCGTCCCCTTCGCCAGCCCCTTCGGCGCGTCCGCCGAGTTCATCGCCGAGTTCATCAGTGACCAGGTGTTGTCCACTTCGCCCCTCCAGTTCCGAGCAAACCTCGACAATAATCGAGGTTTGCCTTGCATATGACCAGGTTAACGTGTGGACTCAAGTTAATCTTCCCCCTCCACCGAACTTCTTCCCGGCGCGCGAGCAAGCCGGCGGCGACCGCTCGTTACCCTTCGGTGGTGACCGGGGAGACCACACTCGACGAAACCCGCCGCCCGGCCCGCTTCCGGCTGCCGCCGCGGACCGTCGACGCGGTGTTCTACCTGTTCGCGCTCGGCTACGCGCTGATCACCGCGCTCACCAACGAGTTCTACGGGTTCCGCGTGTGGGGCGGCTTCGCCGCGGCAGGCTACGGACTCGGCCTCGTGCTGACGATCGCCGGGCTCGTCGCGGCGCGCTACCGCCTCGCGCTGCCGCGCCCGCTCGCGTCCCGCTGGACGCCGGTCGTGATCGCCGTCGTCCTCGCGATGCTGGTGCCCGTCGTGGTGCTCGTGATCCGGCGGCTGACCGGTGTCGACTGGCTCATCACGCCGTGGTCATGGGCGGCACAGCCCGAGGTGTGGGTCATCGAGCGCTCCGCGAGCCTGCTGCTCGACCACGGCACGCCCTACGTCGACGTGCTCTCGCTCAACAGGCCGCCGGAGGTCAACGACTACACCCCCTACGGGCCCGTGATGACCGTTTTCGGGCTCCCGAGGGCGTTGTTCGGGGGCACCCCGGTCGGTGACGCGCTCACCGACGCGCGCCTCATGTTCGCGCTGTGCGCGTGCCTGTGCCTGTGGGGCGCGTGGCGGCTGCTGGGGCGGCCGCGGATCACCGTGGCCGCGGCCCAGCTCACCGCCGTGTTCCCGCTGACCACGCTGATCTGGTCCACCTCGGGCCCCGACCTGGCGATCCTCGGTCTCTTCGTGCTCGCACTGGCGCTGGCCGCGGTGCGCAGGCCGGTGCTGTCCGGTGTGCTGGCAGGCGCGGTGGTGAGCGCGAAGCTGATCGTCGCCGCCGCTGTCGTCGTGCTGGCGGTGTTCGTGTTCGCGCACCTGGGCAGGCGGGCGTTCGGCCGGTTCGCCGCGATGGCGATCGGCCTGTGCGTGGTGCTGAACCTGCCCGTGTTCCTCGCCGACCCCGGCGCGTTCCTCGAACACGTGATCCGCTTCCCGACCGGGTCCGGCGTGGTGGTCTCCCCCGCCGCGAGCCCGTTCCCGGGCTACCTGATCGCCGGGCTCGGCTCGGCGGGCAAGATCGCGGCCTTCGCCCTGCTCGGCGTGGCCGCCATCGGGATCGGCGCCTGGGTACTGCTCCGCCCGCCCGTCACCGGCTCCGACGCGGTGCTCCGCACCGCCGTCGGGCTGTGCGCGCAGACCGTGCTCGCGCCCGCGACCAGATTCGGCTACCTCGTGTACCCGGTCGCACTGCTGGGCGTGCTATTGGTGTTCCGCCAGTACGAGCGCGCGAAGCCGTCCGCGGTTACTTCTTCTTGACGCGAGTGGCGCCGCCGCGACCACGAAGCTGCACACCCGATTCGGAAAGCACGCGGTGCACAAAACCGTACGAGCGTCCGGTGGACTCCGCGAGCGAACGAATGCTCGCCCCCTTCTCGTATTTCTTCTTCAGATCAGCGGCAAGCTTGTCACGCGTGTTTCCGGTGATCCGCGCGCCCTTCTTCAGGTCCGCCACGTCCGTCCGCCTTCCGCCCGAGAGTGTCCTGGGCCACTTCCGGCCCCTACTGCCGCAATGATCGAACACTGCGCGCCGGAATGCCAGACGAGGAGCGAAAAAGCTGACAAAACTGCGATCATGTTGGGCCATTCCAGTGTTTGTTCACGGTCAACCAAGCACCGGAACTGCCCGTGTGGTTTAGGCCAACTGCACGAGTTCCAAGTAATCGGCCGACCAATGGTCCTCGGTACCGTCCGGCAGCAGGATCACGCGCTCCGGCTCCAGTGCCTCCACCGCACCGGGATCGTGCGTGACGAGCACGACCGCGCCGGTGAAGCTGCGCAGCGCATCGAGCACCTGCGCGCGGCTCGCCGGATCCAGGTTGTTCGTCGGTTCGTCGAGCAGCAGCACGTTCGCGGCGCTGGAGACCAGCCCCGCCAACGCGAGACGCGTCTTCTCGCCACCTGAGAGAGTCCCGGCAGGCTGGTCGAGCTGCTCGCCGGTGAACAGGAACGAACCGAGCAGGTTCCGCAGTTCCTGTGCGCCGGTGTCCGGTGCGAGATGACGGATGTTCTCCCACACGCTCGCGTCATGATCGAGCGTCTCGTGTTCCTGTGCGTAGTAGCCGAGTCGCAATCCGTGGCCGGGCACCGTCGATCCGGTATCGGCCTTTTCCATACCGCCCAGCAATCGCAACAGGGTCGTTTTACCCGCACCGTTCAAGCCGAGAACGACGACCTTGGAACCGCGGTCGATCGCGAGATCCACACCGGTGAAGATTTCCAATGACCCGTACGACTTCGACAGTCCTTCGGCGGTGAGCGGGGTCCGCCCGCACGGCGCGGGCTCGGGGAACTTGATCCGCGCGACCCGGTCCGCCTGCCTCGTGTCGTCCAGGTTCGCGAGCATCTGCTCCGCGCGGCGCGCCATGTTCTTGGCGGCAACGGCTTTCGTGGCCTTCGCACCGAGTTTCGCCGCCTGCTGCTGGAGCGCCGACGCCTTCTTTTCGGCGTTCGCGCGCTCACGGCGGCGGCGCTTCTCGTCGGTCGCGCGCGCGTCGAGGTAGCGCTGCCAGGTCATGTTGTAGTGGTCGAGTTCGCCACGGGTGGCGTCGAGGAACCACACCTTGTTGACCACGTCGGCGAGCAGGTCGACGTCGTGGCTGATCACCACGAGACCGCCCTCGTGCGATTTGAGGAACCCGCGCAGCCAGGTGATCGAGTCGGCGTCGAGGTGGTTGGTCGGCTCGTCGAGCAGCAGGATCGTCTCGGACTTGCCGCCCGCGCCCGCTTCGGCCGCGGCGAACAGGATCCGCGCCAGCTCGACGCGACGGCGCTGACCGCCCGACAGCGTCTTCAGGGTCTGCGCCAGCACCCGGTCGGCGAGACCGAGGTTGGAGCAGATGCGGGCCGCCTCGCTTTCGGCGGCGTACCCGCCGAGCGACGCGAACCGCTCCTCGAGCCTGCTGTAGCGGTTGATGGCCTTGTCGCGGGCCGCGTCGTCGGCGAGCTCCGCCATCGCCATCTGCTGCTTTTCCATGTCCCGCAACAGGGCGTCGAGACCGCGCGCGGACAGCACCCTGTCCTTCGCGGTCACCGACAGGTCGCCTTCGCGGGGATCCTGCGGAAGGTAGCCGATGTCGCTGGCCTGCTTGACCTCGCCGGAGTGGGGCTCGCCCTCACCGGCGAGCACCTTGAGCGAGGTCGTCTTGCCCGCGCCGTTGCGACCGACGAGGCCGATGCGGTCGCCCTGCTGGATGCGGAGTGTGGTGCCGGAGAGCAGAATGCGCGAACCAGCGCGCAGCTCAAGGCCCGTGGCCGTGATCAAGGGAGTCTCCTGTGGACTGCGAAAGGGGTGGGTGCCGGGACAGCTTCGACGGACCGGGGGTGACCCGGGCCGGAGCTATTCCCTCATGATCTCCTGAAAACCCACGGCACCGAGTATACGGACGGTGGTCCACCGAATTTACGGCGCGTGGGGCTTCTCACCCGCGGCCTCGCTCCCGGTGCTGGTCAGGCGGCCGGGATCGAACCCGTCCGGCCACCTCGTCGCCGCGTCCGCGACCGCACCGGCCAGCGCGGTCCTGGTCAGGTTCGCGCCGCGGAAGTCCGCCCCGCAGACGTCGGCGCCGCCGAGATCGGCACCGGTGAGATCGGCGCCCCTGAAATCGGCCCGGCGCGCCCTCGCGCCCGCGAGCTGGACCCCGCCGAGGTTCGCGCTCGCGAACACCGCGGCCTCGAGGTTCGCCCTGCGCAGATCGGTCCCTTTGAGATCGCTCCGGTCCATCCGCACCCCGCGCAGCCACGCCCGCGCGAGGTTGGCGTGCCGGAGCTGGGTGTCGACGAGGCGCGCGTTGTGCAGTTGCAGGCTCCTCAGGTCCACTCGGGACAGATAGAGCCTCGGCCGGTGCTTCGAACAGGGCACCCGGCCGAGGATGTCCAGCGCCGCCTGGATGTCCGGCGCCCTGACCTGGAGCCACGGCACGCTTTCGTCCACCGTCGCGGTGGGGTGCTCCGGTCCGTCCGGCGCGCCGACCGCCCACGGCGCGTGGGTGCGCACGAAGGTGGCGAGGAGGAACTGGATCGTGTCGCGGTCGTCGGGCGAGTTGCGCGCGACCCGCTCCAGCGCGTACATCCCGCCGATGCGGACATCGCGGTTGTCGCTGCCGACGTGGTCGACCGCGCGCGTAAACCGTTCGGTGAGCTGCCCCTCGCGGTTGACCTGCACCTGCCGCCAGGTCGCCGCGGCACCCGCGATGACGAGCACACCCGCGATCGCCTGCAGTACCGTGCCGCGGACGTTGTTCTGGAGCTGGGCCTGCGCCTGCTGGAGCTGGATCCGGGTTTCCGCGCCGCCGACCCCGCGAAGGTCCGCTTCGGTGAGCGGCGGGTGGAACCACCCCGGCGCCAGGGTCAGGCAGACGATCGCCAGCGCCACGAACACGACGCCACCCGCGATGAGGCGCCAGAAGGTCGACCGTTTCACGGTGCGCGATCCTCTCACGCGCCGCGGACGACGATCTCCACCGCCGTGGCCCGCCGGGCGGCCTCGTCGAGCACGGTCCGCCGCGGCTCCGGGATGTCGAGCACGCGCGATCGCGCCAGCGCGAAGATCCCGGCGAGACGGCGATCCCGCCGCACCTCGTCGAGCGCGGCGCGGTCGCCGCCGAGCACCACCGCGTCGAGCTCGGGCAGCCGTGCCGCGAGCACCTCGGCGGCGTCGGCCGCGGCCGCGCGCACCGCGTGCCGCGCCTGCCCTTCCCGGCGCCGCGCGAACCGCTGCTGCGACCACCCGCCCGCCGCGGAACGGCCGTGCACCAGGTGCCGCGCGGTCCGGGACACCACGACCCTGCCGCCCTGCGCGACGCCGACGCTGTGCCCGCCGAGGCGCACCAGAAGCAGCCCGATGCGACGCGGCGCGGTCGCGTGCACGACGAGCGCCTCGATCGCGAGCCCTGCCACATCGGGGATTTCGGGGACGTCCAGTGGCGGAAACGGGACGGCCGCGGTCGCCGCGGTCCCGTTCCCCGCGAGGACGACGATCTCGTCCGTGCCGAGGCAGGTGCGCGCGATCCCGTCGTGGCGGTCGGCGAACCGGGCGAACCAGCCGTCGAGGCGCTCCGGCGGCACTTCGACCGCGCGACCGCCACCGGCGACCTGACGCGTCCTGTTCACCGGCTCACCGTACTTCGTGCACGGCACGGGCGCCCACGGGAAAACCCGTGAGCGCCCATACCGTTCAGCTTCCCTACTGGACGAAACCGTTGATGTGCAAGGAAACCGCACGGATGGACCCGGCATCGCCCGCGACCCCGTCGATCGCGGAGAAGGTCCAGGTGCCGTCCACGGCGTTCGCGCGCACCGCGGAAAGCGGGTTCCGCGGCTGCCACGTCCCGGTGTACGGCGCGTTCGCCGCCGTCACCGTGGCGAACGCGCTGGCGGCGTCGTCGGCGAAGACGACCTTGCACAGGTTGTTGCCCGATCCGCCGTTGCGCTGCAGCAGGATCGCCTTCGAGCCGTCGGGTGCGGTGAGGGTCGCGGTCAGGTCGTTGACGTACGAGTGGTCGATGCCCACCGTCGTCGCGCCCGCGTCCGTGGTGCACGCCGTCCCGTCGATCGAGACGGACAGCTTCGCCGCGCGCCCGATCCCGGACACCTGGATCGGGACGCTGGCGCCCGACGGATCGCTGTCCGGGATCGCCACCGGCGCGCCGGCGTAGGCGAACGTGCGGGTCTCCGGCGACGGCTGCCCGACGCTCAGCGCGAACTGCTGCGTGGTCGGCGAAAGCGACCCGGCGAAGGTCACCCTCGCGGCGAGCACCACGGTGCTGCCGAGCGGCTGCGAAGCCGGCACCGTCACCGTGAAGTCGTTGACCCCGGTCTGGTGCGGGCTGATCGTGCCGTACGACTTCGCCCTCGGCGCGATCGTCACACCCGGCGTGGTGCTGGTCAGCACCACGTTGGTGGACACGGCGGCACCGTCGCCGTCGTTGACCACCGGCAACGCCACCTTCGCGGTGTCGCCCGGCCGCAGGTAGGCACCACCGTTCGAGGACGTGACGATCGGCTGCCGCGCGACGGCGAGCGGCTGCGGGCTCGCGCCGGTGTAGGCGAGCACGCGGTCGGCGAGGATCACCCCGGCGCCGCTCACCCCGTCCCGGCCCGGTGCCTCGATGTCCACCGCGGTGGAGACGAGCGCGTCCCGCACCTCGGACCCGCGGATACCGGGATTGCCGGACAGCACGAGGGCCGCGATGGCCGCCGCGTGCGGGGCGGCCGCCGAGGTGCCGAAGAACGGGTCGAATCCCGACACGCTCGTGCGCACGCCGTCGGCCGCGGTGATCTCCGGCTTGGCGCGCACCTCGCCACCGGTCGACGACACGTTCCCCGGGGTGATCGGCGTGCCGTTCGCCTCGTAGAACATGCGGCGCGGACCGTCGGACGAGAACCGTTCGACCTTCGACGCCTCGCTGAACGTGCCGGGGAACGGCCCCACCGGGTTCGCCGGGTCGCCCGGTTCGAGTGGCCTGCCGAACGCCTTCGCCGCGGGGGTCGCCGCGACGCTGAACGCCTGCCGTGCCGCACTGTGGCCGAGGGTCACCCCTGGGGTGTTGTACGCCTTGAGCCCGTCGGTGGAGTCGGAGAACCGCCCGCGCAGCGCGGACAGGGAGAGGTACCGGTTCTCGCCGGAGTACTTCACGACCGCGATCCGCAGGCCCGTCCCGCCGCCGCCGGGAGTGTCCAGCCGCTCGTACGGGTCCTGCGTGCCGGTCTGGTTGTCCTGGCTGAGGCTGACCACGTTGCCGGCCTGGTCGAACAGGTAGAGGTCGTAGTCGTTGGCGGACGCGCCGAGCGGGTCCGACCAGAACAGGTTCACCGGGATGCCGGCCGACGAGGCCTTCGAGACCGGTTCGTAGACCTGGACACCGGCCGTCCCGGCGAAGTTGTGCGCGCTGCCTTGGAACTTGCCGGCGGTCAGCCCGGAATCGAGGAAGTCACCTTCCCAGTGCGCCGCGGTGCCGTCGCGGACGCTGCCCTCGTTGCCCGCCGAGGAGAAGTACAGCGCGCCGTCCGCGGTGACGTCGTTGACCGCCTGCGCGATGATCCAGTCCTGGAACGGCGATTCCTTGAAGTAGATGACGTCGTCGACGAGCACGTCGCAGTGCGACTGGAACCGCAGCGCCCTGATGTTGTCGGCGAAGCTCGCGTCCGAGTTGAACGCCGTGGCGAAACCGAGCTTGGCGCCGGGCGCGACGTCGTGCAGGATCTCGAGCATCGCGGTGCCCTCGTCCCCGTCGCCTTCCTGACCGGCAGGCACGTCGACGTCGGCGGGCAGTTCGCCCTTGGCCTTGGACGCGGCGATCGAGTCGACGCCGTCGGACAGCGCGCACACCTTCGTGCCGACCCCCGTCACGCCGAACTGCTGGCGCGCGGTGTCCGCGTTGTGCGCGCGGTCACCCTCGCTGGTGATGGTGGCGGCCCCCACCGCGTTCTTCACCGCCGCGCCGATCCGCGCCGCTTTGTCCTCTTTGGACTCCTTGACGGCGGTGGGCGCGTTCGTGTTCATCGCCTGGCTCGGCGCCACCGGCGCCTCCAGCTCGCGGGCCGTCATCGCCTGGTCCGCCACCTCGATCCGGCGAACGTCACCCCGTTCGGCCAGCGCGCTCACCCGGTCGAGCGGCAGTTCCGCCCGCACACTGGCTTCCTTGGCCGAGATCGCGCGCACCGCGCCGCCCGCGGTCTTGAGCGAGGCGAGCAGGTCGTCACCGACCTTGTCGACCCTGATGTCGACGAGCACGGTGCCGCCGCGGGAAACGGCGACCCCGGTCCGCAGGTTCGGCACCGCCGACGCGGTGGCCCGCCCGGCGCGCAGCTTCCGCTCCACGAGCAGCTTGCTGTCTACTTTGGACTCTGCCTTGGTTTCGGTCTTCTTGAGCGCCTGCAGCGCGGCGATCTGCGCCGCGGTACTGGCGGGAATTCCGGCGGGGCCGGTGCCGGCCGCGGCACCGGCGGTCGCGGGGACCGCCAGCCCCAGCGCGGCGGCGAGACCCACCGCGCCCGCGGCCAGCACCGCTCTTCTGCCTCTTCGTGACTGAGCTCGACGCACTTGCGCCTCCGAGTTGTCGGCGCGTGCCCCGACTCACGCTGACCAGCACCGGCGATCACCGGTTGAATCAAGCTAAGTACTCACCGCAATGGCACACATCAGCCTTTCGAGTGATCCACGAACGGGATTTTCCGATCACGGAGCGCGAAGGTCGCCACCGGCCGAATTCCCGTATCACAGCACGAACGACTCGGACCAGGGCTGGGAGGCCCTGCCCGACAGAGCGTCCAACAGGGACACTGCCTGCTTGTCCGTCAACGAGGACACGAAGTCGATGACCGCGCGCCCGCGCGCGAGTTCGTACACCGCGTCGGTGCCCCGCACCGGCTCACCGGTGGCGCCGACCAAGAGTTCGGGCTCCGCACGGGCGATCGCGGCGTACTCCGTTCGCGCCAGTTCGACGAGATCGCGCAGGCGGCGGGGCAGCCGGTACGCCTCGTCGCGGTCGACGAGCCACGCGTCCAGCGCGTCGACGAGGGTGGACACCAGGCTCGCCTGGCCGCGCTGGTGCAACGCGAGATCAGGGCGCAGCAGCACGAACCGCCGGTGCACGAACTTCAGGACCTGCACCTCGTGCCACTGCGCGGCGCGCAGGGTCAGGTGCCCGGTCCGCGTCGGCGGCGACGGGGTCAGCAGCACGCCGTCGACCAGGCGGGCGGTCCAGCGGGCGGAGAACGCCGCGAGGGCCTGTTCCGCCTCGATCGACCCGTCGAACGCGCCGGAGAGCAGATCGTCCACCAGCTCGGTGCGCACCCTGGCCACGGCGAGCGCGAACGCGTCGTCGTCGACGATCCACGAATCCTTGGCGTGCAGTCGCCGTCGCATCCGCTCCAGCGACCGGCCGGGACGGCGAGCCTCGGAATCGAGCGTCGCCGGGTCGAGCCCGGCCAGTTCGAGCGCGTTCGCCGTCCAGCCGCCGAGCTCGGCGGCGACCTCGGCGTGCTGCAGCACGCCGATCCGGTGGAAGTCCTGCAGGTCGTGGATCGCGTAGGCGATGTCGTCGGCGGTGTCCATCACGGACGCTTCCACCGTCTGCTGCCACGGTTCGACGCGCCCCGCGAACGGCGCCCTCGCCTGCTCGAAATCGTCCCATTCGGTGCTGTAGGCGCAGAACTTGCTCGACCCGGTGCCCGGCGCGTCGCCCGGTTCGGCCGCGCCGCGCGGCGGGACGGGCATCTCCGACGGGTGCGGCCGCGGCCGGTGCAGCCGGGACCACGGGTACTTCAGCACCGCCGCGCGCACCGCCGCGGTGAGATCGAGCCCCACCGCGGACGGGCCCCGCACGTCGGTGGTGGTCAGGATCCGGAACGTCTGCGCGTTGCCCTCGAACCCGTCGGCGAGGTTGAACCGATGGCGCGCGACGCGGTCGAGCACGCCCTCGCCGAGGTGCCCGAACGGCGGGTGGCCGAGATCGTGCGCGAGGGCCGCCGCCTCGGCGACGTCGGGATCGAGGCCGCCGAGCTTGCGCGCGAGATCCGCGGCGTCGGGCGAGGCGAGCAGCCGTTCGGCGATCGAGCGGGCGACGGTCGCGACCTTGAGGCTGTGCGTGAGCCGGTTGTGCAGCAGTCCGGAGCCGCCCGCGCTGACCACCTGCGTGACCCCGCCGAGCCTGGCGAAGAACGGCGAGCTGACGATCCGGTCGCGGTCCGCGCGGAACGGGCTCACCGCCAGGTCCGCGGTGGCGGGCCCGGCGCCGCCACCGGCCTCGCTGTCCCGTCGTGCCGCCCTCGGGTCCGGTTCGTCCATCGGTCGCATGCGCACCACCGTATCCACCACCGTCCGATCGGCACAGCACGGCGGCACCGGTGATGTGGTGTGATCGGTGCCGTGGTGGACGTACTCGTGGCGGGCGCCGGTCCCGCGGGCTGGGCGGTGGCGGCGGCGTGCGCGCGCGAAGGGCTGCACACGCTGCTCGTCGACCCGGCGCCGGCGCGGCACTGGACGGCGACCTACGCGCTCTGGCGCGACGAACTGCCCTCGCTCCCCGCCGCCGCGATCGCGGCGGCACCGGCCACGACCGTCGCGTTCGGACGGACGGGGCATGTGCTCGGCCGCGAGTACCTGGTGCTGGACAACACCCGACTACGGCACTGGCTCACCGACGAGCGGGTGGAGGTGCGGCAGGGGAAGCTCGACTCGACCGTCCAAGGTGGACACGGCAGCACCGCCGTGCTCGACGGCGGATCCCGTGTCGCCGCGGCGGTCGTGATCGACGCGAGCGGGAGCCGCCCGCACCGCGGCCCGCGTGCGGAGCAAACTGCTTACGGGGTAACGCTTTCCACCGCGGAGGCGGCCGAGGTGGCTCCCGCCGCGGACGCTTCCACCGCGGTCTTCATGGACTGGCGGGACTCCGCCACGTTCCTGTACTCGATCCCGCTCGGCCACGACCGCGTCCTGGTGGAAGAAACGTCGCTGGCGCGCAAGCCGGGACTGCCCCTCGACCACCTCGCGGACCGGCTGCGCGCCAGGCTCGCACGGGCCGGCGTCACCGAGCCGCGCCGCCGCGAACGCGTGCGAATAGCACTCGACACCCCGCCACCGGTGCGGGGCAGCGCACTCGGCTTCGGCGCGGCAGGCGGGTTCGTGCACCCCGCGACCGGGTACAGCATCGCGACCTCGCTCGCGCTCGCTCCGGCGGTCGCCGCCGCACTCGCCGACGGGCTCCCCGGCGGCCCCGGCCGGGCGCTGCGCGCGGCGCGGCACGCGGTCTGGCCCGCCTCCGCGCTCGCCGTCCACCAGCTCCGCCGGAAGGGCCTGCACGCGCTGCGGTCGATGCCCGCCGACGCCCTGCCCGCGTTCTTCGACCTCTTCTTCGCGCTCCCGGACGACCTGCAACGCGCCTACACGTCGGGCAGAACGGACATCGCGGGCACCACCTCGGCCATGGCGAACCTGTTCCGGACTGCGCCATGGCGGCTACGCGCCCGTCTCGCTCTGTGAGAACCCGGCGCCAGCGTTACGCCAATACGGGCACACCGGGTGCCATCGCGATGAACAGTTGCCGACATGCGTATCGAATTCCGGGTGCTCCGGCGACTATCTGTGCGTGGGTGCCTCTCCGAGTGTCGTCCGGTTCGCCTTCCAGCCGTTGTACAGCTTGCACACCGGCGGTGTCGTCGCGCTCGAAGCGCTGGCGCGGCCGAGCAAGGGGTCAGCGAACGAACTGCTCGACCACGCGCGCCGGGAACGGCGGCTGGTGGAGGTCGACGTCGCGCTCGCGGCCAGCGCCGTGCGCTACGAGGCCGAGCAGCAGACACTGCTCCCCCTGCACCTGAACCTGACCGCGGCGACCGCGGCGGCGCCGGAAAACGCGCTCGACCCGCTGCTCGACACGCTGGCCAAGGTCGGCCGCAGGCCGCGCGAGGTGGTGCTCGAACTCGGCCCGCCGTTCACCACCACCTGGCCGGAGCAGCTGCTCTCCGGCATGACCAGGCTCGGTGACCTCGGCTTCCGGCTCGCGCTCGACGGGCTCGGCCGCAGCGATCTCCCGCTCACCCTGCTCGCCACCGCACCGGTCGACGTGCTCAAGCTGGACCGCGGCCTCCTGCACCGCCTGCCGAGCGAACCCGGCGCCGTCGCCGTCGCCGAGGCGCTGCTGCACTACGCCTCGCGGACGCAGGCGCGGCTCGTGGCCACCGGTGTCGAGACCGAGGCACAGCTCGACGTCGTCCGAGATCTCGGCATCCGGATCGCGCAGGGCAACCTGTTCGCGGCGGCGGGCGAGGACACGCGGTGGATCGGCGTCCGCACCGCCGCGACGCTCGACCCTGGCGAACGCCGGACCGGCTCCGGCGCCGGGGCCGCGCCGCGCGTCGGCGACTTCCTCCGCCAGGCCAGCACCCTGCCGCACACGGCCACCTGCGAGGACGTCCGCACCGTGCTCGCCGCCGCCGACGGGCCGTCCGGGATCGTCGGGGTCGACGAGGACAACCGTCCACAGTGGTCGATCGACCGGACCCGGTTCCTGCTCGCGGTCACCGGCCCGTACGGCCACGCGCTGCACGCCAAGCGGTCGGCCGACCGGCTCGCGGACAGCCCGCACACGATCCACACCGACGCCGGCGCGCTCGAATTCCTCGAACTGGTCACCGACGCCGACTGGAGCCGCACCGGCGACGACGTCGTGGTGGTCGGCGAGGACGGCCGCTGCCTCGGCGTCGTGCTGGTGACCGAGGTGGTGCGCGGTGTCGCCGAGGCGAAGGTCGAGGCCGCCGCCGCGCTCAGCCCGCTCACCCGGCTCCCCGGCAGCGAAACCGTGGCGCGCGACGTCGACCGCCGCATCGCCTGCCGCGAACCGTTCGTGGCCGCGTGGCTCGACGTCGACTCGTTCAAGTCCGTCAACGACAACGCCGGGTTCGCCGCCGGCGACGATCTCATCCGCGCGCTCGGCCGCACCCTCACCGACCTGGAGGCGCGGCTGTCCAGGATGACCGTGAGCCACGTCGGCGGCGACGACTTCCTGATCGCCTGCGATGTCGACGAGATCAGCACGGTGGCCTCCGCGCTGCTCGACACCCCGTGGAGCGCCGAAGGGATCGCGGTGACGGTTTCGCTGGCGACACTGGTGTGCGCGACCTCGGCGCTCGGGTCCTACCGCGAAGCGTCCCGCCTGCTCGCGCCGTTGAAGAAGCGCGCGAAGGGCGTGGCCGGGTCGAGCTGGGTGCTCGGCAGGCCCGATTCCGACCGCGTCGACGTGCTTCGCGGGCTGACGCGCACCCGCACCGCCCTGCCCGTACCGCGCGAGGAGCGGCTCAGCAGGCCGGTGTGATGAACCCTGACTCGTAGGCCCTGATCACCGCCTGCGTCCTGTCCCGCGCGCCGAGCTTCGCGAGCACGTTGCCCACGTGCGTCTTCACCGTCTGAATGCCGAGGAACAGCTTTCCCGCTATCTCCACATTGGACAGACCGGCGGCCATCAGCCTGAGCACCTCGGACTCCCGCTCGGTCAGCGAAGCCTTCGCCAGCGCGTCGCGGCCCTTCTCCTCGGGCCGGTGTGATTCGGCCAGCCTGCGGATCGCGGCGGGGAACAGCAGCGACTCCCCCGCCACCACGGTGCGGACGGCGGTGACGATCTCCTCCGGCCGCGCGCGCTTGAGCAGGAACCCGCTCGCGCCTGCCCGCAGCGCGTCGTAGACGTAGTCGTCGTTCTCGAACGTGGTCACCACGATCACCTTCGGCGGGTCCTCCATTGTGGACAGTAAGTGCGCCGTCGCGCGGATACCGTCCACTTTGGGCATCCGGACGTCCATCAGCACCACGTCCGGGCGCAGCCTCGCGACCAGGCCAGCGACCTCCGCGCCGTCACCGGCTTCCCCGACCACCTCGATATCCGGCTCGGAGTCGAGGATCGCGCGCAGCCCGGCCCTGATCAGTTCCTCGTCGTCGACGAGCAGCACCCCGGCCATACCGCACCCCACGGCAGTTTCACGCCGACCTCCCAGTGTTCGCCCGCACGACCGGCGTGCAGCTCGCCTCGCAGCACGTCGACCCGTTCCGCCATGCCCCGCAGCCCTCTTCCGCCGCCGCACCGCTCTCCCGGCGCCTGGTGCCCGAGCGGATTGCGGACCAGCAGGTCCACACGCGACTCCCCCACCGCCACGCGCAGCGTCACCGGCACCCTACCGGCGTGGCGCACGACGTTCGTCAGGCATTCCTGCACGATCCGGTAAGCCTCGCGGGACACCACGGGCGGCAGCGCGGCGAGTTCGCCGGTCACCTCGGTCTCGACCTCGACCCCGGCGAGGCGGGTCGCCGAAAGCAGCGCGGACAGCTCACCGAGGCTTGCCTGCGGTGCCTTCCCCGACGGCTCTTCGCGCAGCAGGCCGAGCACGTGGTCGAGATCGTCGAGCGCGGCGCGTGCCGACTCCTCGATCGCGCTCAGCGCGCGCTCGGTGAAATCGGGGTCGCGGTGCAGCGTCCGCCTCGCCGCGCCCGCCTGGATGGTGACGACGCTCAGCGCGTGCCCGACGGAGTCGTGCAGCTCGCGCGCGAGCCGGTTGCGCTCCGCCAGCCGCTCGGTGCGCCGTTCGAGCTGGGCGATCCGCTCGCTCGGCGACGCGCCGAGCAACCGCGTCGCCGTCATCGCCAGCAGCCGGACCGATCCCGCGACGACGTACAGGAACACCAGCGCGCCCAGCAGCGCGAGCAGCGGCACCCAGATCCCCGCCCAGCCCTTCGGCACCACGAGGCCGGAGGTGTCGCTGCCGAGCGCGAGCCTGCCGGTGAACGGCCCCGCGATCGAGAGCCCCACCGTGATCGGCACCAGCAGGCTGATCAGGCTCAGCACGCCGCCCACCAGCACGTGCACCACGACCATCGCGCCGCTTCGCCAGCGCTGCCGCCAGTCGTGCACCGGCCCGAACACCGCGTCGGGCACCGGGTCACCGAGCAGCTCGCGCACCGCGGTGCCCTCCAGCACCCGCACCGGGGCCAGCAGGGTCGTGCCGGCGAGCACGAGCAACGCCAGCACGCACCCGAACGCAAACGCCTTCGGCGTCGCCATCACGACCGGGATCACCATCGGCACCACGACCGCGACCAGGAGCAGGTAGGGCACCACCATCGCGCCGCCCACCACGAGGTAGATCCACCCGCGGTAGGTGGACCGGCTCATCACCGGGCCCAGCACCCGCCGCAACGCCATGCCGGAATCGTCGCAGACGAAACGGCGGCGCGCCTCCCTCCGGCGCGGGAGGGAGGCGCGTCCACCGGGGTCAGTCCCGGAACGTCCGAGCCGTCGCGGTGACGAGCCCGTTCGCGAAGTTCTCTTCGACCTTGGCCGCCTCGTTCGCGTCCGGCTTCGCGTTCTTGCACGAGGTGCCGGGGCCGTGCCCCGACATCAGCTCCGAGCACGGGCCCTCGTAGTGATCGGGGAGCCCGAGGTTGTGCCCGATCTCGTGCGCCGCGATCCTCGTCGGGTCGTTGCCCTCGTCGACCTGCGTCGAGTCGATGTAGATGTCGCCGTTGCCGTGCCCGTCGGTCTGGGTGTACGAACCCTTTCCGTCGTGCGTTTCGTGGATGATGATCGTCGCCGAGCCGCCCTTTTCGAGCTTCACGTTCTGCACGGCGTTGTTCCAGTTCTCCGCGCCCTGGTCGATCTGCGCGACGTAGTCCGGCGCGCCGCTGGAGTCGTAGTGCAGGGTGGTCACCGTGGGCGCCGCGTTCGCAGGCCCGCCACCGAGCAGCTGCGCCGCCAGTGCCGCACCCGCGATCACCAAGCCCGCCGCCGCCCGCCTGCCCGTTGAAGCACTCATGCGTCTGCCTTTCCGGCTGGGAGAAGTCGTCCTGCTGCGGAAAGTCACGCTAAGGGGTCGGAAAGTTGCCAACCACGTCCAAAAGTAGGAAGTGGTTGCGTTCCCCCTCCGGAGGGAGGAGCGCCACCCGCGAGGACGACTCGGTGCGGCACCCACCGTGGTTTGATCCGTTCCGACACCCGCCGCGACCGTTCGGAACGTGATGACCTCTCTGCTGTTCGGCCTGCTGAGCCTGCCGTTCTTCGTGCTGATGCTGTGGCCGCTCGTGGTCGCCTCGCGCCGCGTGCTCGGCGTCCGCATCGGCACGCTCCGCACCCTCGTCGGCGCCGGTTTCGGGTGGGCGGTGGCGGGTTCGGTGCTCTACTCCGTGCACGGCGCCTGGTCCCGCGGCACGTTCGCCGGCCTGGTGATCCCGATCGCGGGATGCGCCTTCCTCACCACGTTGCTGTTCCTGTTCGTGGCCGAGATGGCGGTGCCCAGCGGAGGCGGGCTCGGCCTGCTGGGGCGGCTGCGGGCGCTCAAGGGGCGGTTCTCCCGCGCCCGCCGGTACTCGCAGATCACGCGCATCGCGATCCGGCACGGTCTCGGCCCGTACCTCACCGGCAGGCGCGCGACCGGCGACGTGCGGCACGCCAGGCTCGCGCGCTCACTGCGCAAGGCGCTCGAAGAAGGCGGGGTCACGTTCGTCAAGCTCGGACAGGTGCTCTCGACGCGACCCGACGTGCTGCCGCCGGTGTTCATCGACGAGCTCAGCAAGCTGCAGGACCAGGTCGCGCACGCGCCGGTCGACGAGATCGAGCGCCTCCTCCGCGAGGAACTCGGCGCCGCACCCGACGAGATCTTCGCCGAGTTCGATCCGGAGCCGATCGCGGCCGCGTCGATCGCGCAGGTCTACCGCGCACGGCTCAAATCCGGCACCGACGTCGTCGTCAAGGTGCAGCGGCCCGGGATCGAGAAGAAGGTGGACCGCGATCTCGACATCGTGCGCCGGGTCGCGGAATCCTTGCAGCGACGGGCGAAATGGGCGCAGGCCCTCGGCGTCGTCGATCTCGCCGAGGGCTTCGCCGACGCGCTGGCGGAGGAACTCGACTTCCGGGTGGAGGCGCGCAACCTCAACGCCGTCCGGGCCGCCTGCACCGGGGACGCCATCGCGCTGCCGAAGGTCCATTCGAAGCTGTCGACGGACCGGGTGCTGGTGATGGACCGCCTCGACGGCACCCCGCTCGGCTCCTCCGGCGGCCGGATCCCCGACGCCGACCGGGCCGCGCTGGCCCGCTCGCTGCTCGACTGCCTGCTGCGCCAGGTGATGCTGCACGGCGTCTTCCACGCCGATCCGCACCCCGGGAACGTGCTGCTGCTGGCGAACGGCAAGCTCGGCCTGCTCGACTTCGGCTCGGTGGGCAGGCTCGACTCCGGGCTGCGCGGCGGGCTGCGGCGGCTGATGCTCGCGATCGACCGCGCGGACCCGGCGGCCTTGCGCGACGGACTGCTCGAAATCGTGGACCGGCCGGACGACATCGACGAACAGCGCCTCGAACGCGCGCTGGGTGCGTTGGTAGCGAAGCATTTCAACCATGGGGAGGCGCCGGACGTGGAGATGTTCACCGACCTGTTCCGCATCGTCGCCGAGTTCGGGCTGGCCATTCCACCCGCCATCGCGGCCGTCTTCCGCGCGCTCGCCACCGTGGAAGGCACGCTGGCGCTGCTGGCGCCGGGGTTCAACATCGTCGTGGAGTCCCGCGCGTTCGCCGACGCGCAGATCGGCGCCCGCCTGCGCCCGGAGACCCTGCGGGACACCGCCACCGAGGAGCTGCTGAGCCTGCTGCCCGTGCTGCGCCGGATCCCGCGCCGCGTCGACCGGATCACCGGCGCGCTCGAACAGGGCAGGCTGTCGGTCAACGTCCGCCTGTTCGCCGACGAACGGGACCGCGACGTGGTCACCGGGCTGGTGCACGAGGTGCTGCTCGCGTTCGTCGGCGCGGCCACCGGTGTGATGGCCGTACTGCTGCTGGCCAGTACCGGCGGGCCGCGCGTCGCCGACGACCTGACGCTCAACCAGGTGTTCGGCTACAACCTGCTGGTGATCAGCGCGCTGGTGGGTCTTCGCCTGCTGTTCGTCGTCTTCCGGTGGAGCGCAGGACGATCGCGGCGATGAGCGCGACGACGAACACCGCGAGGCCGCCGATCAGGAACCAGCTCCCGGTGCGGTACCCGGTGTCGCGCAAGGGGACACCGGGAAGCCCGGCGTCGGTGAACGCCCTCGTCGGGTCGAGCGCCTGGGCCGAGAAGATGTTCCCGGCGCCGACGACGACACCGGTGACCTTGTCGAGTGGAATCCCGCCACTGCCCGGCGCCGTGACGTACGTCCGCGAGTCTCGCGAGTCGTCGCGCTGGTCGCCCGCGGCGAAAACGGTGCCATCGGGCACCTTCACCGAGAACTCCCGGTCCGCGTAACCCGCCGGGCGGATGTAGTCCTCGGTGACCGCCTCGCCGTTGACCGTGAGCCGGGTGCCCGCGTCGCAGCACGCCACGGTGTCGCCGCCGACGCCGATGACCCGCTTCATCGTCGAGCCGCTGTTCTTGCCGCCGGGGTAGGCCGACATGTCGAAGACGATGATGTCACCCCGGTGCAGCGCGGTCGGCGATACCGGCGAGACGATCGCCTTGCCGCTGACCGGCATGGTCGCCGCCATCTCCGTCCGGTCGTCGTCGAACGTCCGGTAGCCGAGGACCTTGATCACCCCGACCAGCCCCACCACGAGCCCGGCCGCGGCCAGCACGAGCGCCAGCGCGAGCCTGCGGGAGAACCGGCGCCGCGGCACCGAGGGAGGTGGTGGCGGAAAGTCTGATTCGGTCACGTTCGCCCCATCGTCACCCGGCCACGGACGTTACGTCCATTGTGGACGGACCGACCCCTCGGTCCGCGCGGTTCATCCTGCCATGATCGGGACGAATACCCCAGAGCGATGCCGTATAGGTCGTTATACACAATTCGACCGAGAAAAGCGCCCCGGCGTGACCGGGGCGCTTTTCCAGAGGTGGTTCAGACGGTGAAACCGAGGGCGCGCAGCTGCTCGCGGCCGTCCTCGGTGATCTTCTCCGGGCCCCACGGCGGCATCCAGACCCAGTTGATCCGGAAGTCCTTCACCAGGCCGGCGCCGCCGACCAGCACGGACGAGACCTGGTCCTCGATGACGTCGGTCAGCGGGCAGGCCGCCGAGGTCAGGGTCATGTCGATGGTCGCGGTGTTCTCCTCGTCGACGTGGATGTCGTAGACGAGGCCGAGGTCGACGACGTTGATCCCCAGCTCGGGGTCCACCACGTCGCGCATGGCCTCTTCGAGGTCCTCGATCTTCGCCACGTCGGCGCCCGGGTTCGCCTGCTGCTCCGGCAGGTCCGCGGCGGTCCGACCCTCGCGGTGTTCGGGCACCTCGGTCGTCTGGGTCTCGTTACTCATGGTCCTCACTCTTTCGGGGTCGTGGTGGTGGCCGCCACCCCAGAATCCGCCACCGCGGCCTTGAACGCCATCCAGCCGAGCAGCGCGCACTTCACGCGGGCAGGGTACTTGGCGACGCCGGCGAACGCGATCCCGTCCTCCAGCACCTCCTCGTCGGGTTCGACCTGTCCCCTGCCCTGCATCAGCTCGACGAACGCGTCCATCGTGCCGAACGCCTCGCCGACCGTCCTGCCGACCACCAGGTCCGTCAGCACCGAGGTGGACGCCTGGCTGATCGAGCAGCCCTGGCCCTCGTAGGAGATGTCGGCGACCTTGTCACCGTCGATCTTCACGCGCAGCGTCACCTCGTCGCCGCAGGTCGGGTTGACCTGGAACGACTCGGCGTCGAACGGCTCGCGAAGGCCGCGGCCGTGCGGGTTCTTGTAGTGGTCCAGGATGATCTCCTGGTACATGCTCTCCAGGTTCACCGCTCAACTCCGAAGAAGCGCTGGGCCTCGCGAACACCCGCTACCAGAGCGTCCACTTCGGACAGCGTGTTGTAGAGGTAGAACGACGCGCGCACGGTCGCCGGGACCGAGCAGCTCCGGTGCAGCGGCCACGCGCAGTGGTGCCCGACGCGCACCGCGATGCCGAGGCTGTCGAGCACCTGGCCCGCGTCGTGCGGGTGCACCCCGTCGATCACGAACGACACCGCGCCACCGCGGTCGGCCGTGTCGGTCGGCCCGATGATCCGGACGCCGCCGATCCCGCCGAGCCCGGCCAGCGCCGCCTCGGTGAGGACGTGCTCGTGCGCGGCGACGCGCTCCATGCCGACCACCGAGAGGTAGTCGACGGCGGCACCGAGCCCGACCGCCTGCGAGGTCATCGGCGAACCGGCCTCGAACCGCTGCGGCGGCGGGGCGAACGTGGTGCCCTCCATCCTGACCAGCTCGATCATCGAGCCACCGGTCAGGAACGGCGGCATCGCCTCGAGCAGCTCACGACGTCCGTAAAGGACACCGATACCGGACGGCGCGAGCATCTTGTGCGCGGAGAACACCGCGAAGTCGACGCCGAGATCGGCGAAGTCCACCGGCGCGTGCGGCACCGACTGGCAGGCGTCGAGCACGGTCAGCGCGCCGACCTTCTTCGCCTTCTCGGTCAGCAGCTTCACCGGGTTGACGGTGCCGAGCACATTGGACTGGTGCGTGAACGCGAGCACCTTCGTCCGCTCGGTGACCAGTTCGTCCACGGTGGACAGATCGAGCCTGCCGTCCGCGGTGACGCCGAACCAGCGCAGCGTCGCACCGGTGCGCTGGCAAAGCTGCTGCCACGGCACCAGGTTCGCGTGGTGCTCCATCTCGGTGATGACGATCTCGTCGCCAGGCCCGATCCGGAACCGCTCCGCTTCCGGCCCCGCGGTCGCGGCGTTGCTCATCGCGTAGGCGACCAGGTTGATGCCCTCGGTGGCGTTCTTGGTGAACACCAGCTCCTCCGGGAACACCCCGACGAACTCCGCGGTACGCGCGCGGGCGTACTCGTAGGCGTCGGTGGCCTCCTCCATGAGCTGGTGCGCACCCCGGTGCACGGCCGCGTTGGACGTCTCCAGGAACCGGCGCTCCGCGTCCAGCACCTGGGTCGGCCGCTGCGAGGTGGCGCCGGAGTCCAGGTACACCAAGGGTTTCCCGTCCCGGACGGTACGGGACAGGATGGGGAAGTCGGCGCGGATCGCGTCGACTTCGATCGGCAGAGAGTTAGCAGTGGTGGTGGTCACTTGGCCAACCCCTCTCTCGGTGCGTTCGGGGACTCCGAAATGGACTGCACGTCAGGCGGTGGCGGGCTCTGCCTTGCCGACGTACTTCACGTAGCCGTTCTCTTCGAGCTCGTCGGCGAGTTCCTTGCCGCCGGACTCGACGATCCGGCCACCGGCGAAGACGTGCACGAAGTCCGGCGTGATGTGGCGCAGGATGCGGGTGTAGTGCGTGATCAGCATGACGCCGACCTCGTTGTTCGCCTTGTACTCGTTCACCCCGTCGGACACCACGCGCAGCGCGTCGACGTCGAGGCCGGAGTCGGTCTCGTCGAGGATGGCGAACTTCGGCTTCAACAGCGAAAGCTGGAGGATCTCGTGGCGCTTCTTCTCGCCACCGGAGAACCCTTCGTTGACGCTGCGCTCGGCGAACTCGGACGAGATGTCGAGCTTGCCCATCTCCTCCTTGACCTCCTTGACCCAGTGGCGAAGCTTGGGGGCCTCGCCACGGACCGCGGTGGCCGCGGTGCGCAGGAAGTTCGACATCGAGACGCCGGGCACCTCGACCGGGTACTGCATGGCGAGGAAGAGGCCCGCGCGAGCGCGCTCGTCGACGCTCATCTCGAGCACGTTCTCACCGTCGAGCAGCACTTCGCCGGAGGTCACTTCGTACTTGGGGTGACCGGCGATGGCGTAGGACAGCGTGGACTTGCCCGAGCCGTTCGGGCCCATGATCGCGTGCGTCTCGCCCGACTTGATCGTCAGGTTGACGCCCTTGAGGATCTCCTTGGCGCCTTCGTCGGTGGCGACCGAGGCGTGCAGGTCCTTGATTTCCAGGGTTGGCATGTTCTGTTTCCTGTGTCTGTGGCGGGAAAGTGTTCGAGGATCAGGCAGCCTGATCAGGCAGTCAGATCAGGCAGGCTGATCAGGCAGTCAGATCAGGCATTGACGGCTTCGAGCTCGGCTTCGATCGCGGCCGCGAGGCGCTCGCGCACCTCGGGGATGTCGATCTTCGCCAGGATCTCGTGGAAGAAGCCGCGCACCACGAGGCGGCGCGCCTGTCCCTCCGCGATCCCGCGCGACTGGAGGTAGAACAACTGCTCGTCGTCGAACCTTCCCGTCGCGCTGGCGTGGCCGGCGCCCTCGATCTCACCGGTCTCGATTTCCAGGTTCGGCACCGAGTCGGCGCGCGCGCCTTCGGTGAGCACCAGGTTCCGGTTGAGCTCGTAGGTCTGAGTGCCCTCGGCCGCGGCCCTGATCAGCACATCGCCGATCCAGACGCCGTGTGCGCCTTCGCCCTGCAGCGCGCCCTTGTACATCACGTTGGACTTGCAGTTCGGCACCGCGTGGTCCACGAAGAGCCGGTGCTCCTGGTGCTGCCCCGCGTCGGCGAAGTACAGGCCGAGCATCTCGACGTCACCGCCGCGGTCGGCGAAGGTGGCCGTGGGGCTCACGCGCACCAGGTCACCGCCGAGGGTCACCACGATGTGCTTGAGCGAGGCGTCCCTGCCGAGCTTGAGGTGCTGTTCGGAAACGTGCACCGCGTCGTCGGCCCAGTCCTGCACGCTCACCACGGTGAGCTTCGCGCCGTCGCCGATGACGAACTCGACGTTGTCCGCGTAGGTGCCGGAACCGACGTGGTCGAGCACGATCGCGGCCTCGGCGAACTGCTCCGCCCGCACCTGCACGTGCCCGAACGCGGTCTTGCCCTCGCCCGGCCCGGTCAGCCTGACGACGGTCGGCGCGCTCGCCTTGGTCTCCTTCGGCACGGTGACCAGCGTGGCGTCGGCGAACGACGAGAACGCCTGTGCGGCGATCCGGTCGCTCGGCACGCCCGCGGCACCGAGCCGCTCGTCGCCGCGCGACACCGTTTCCACGGTGACCTCGGGCGCGGGCTCCGCCGAAACGGTGACCTCGCCGTCGGCGACGGCCGTGCCGTCGTGCAGGCCGCGCAGGCGCTTCATCGGTGTGAAGCGCCAGTTCTCCTCGCGCCCGCCGGGGACCTCGAAGGCCTCGACGTCGTAGGAGGAGAACCGCTCGGCGCGGGATGCCGCCGGGACGACCGCCTCGGCCGCAGCCGCGGTGTTGCTCGTGTTCGTGTCTGCTGGTGCCGTCATCTCAGCCGACGGATCCTTCCATCTGCAGTTCGATCAGGCGGTTCAGCTCGAGGGCGTATTCCATCGGCAGCTCGCGCGCGATGGGCTCGACGAAGCCACGGACCACCATGGCCATCGCCTCTTCCTCGGTCAGACCGCGGGACATGAGGTAGAAGAGCTGGTCCTCGCTGACCTTGGACACCGTCGCCTCGTGGCCCATCGACACGTCGTCGTTGCGGATGTCGACGTACGGGTAGGTGTCCGAGCGCGAGATGGTGTCGACCAGCAGCGCGTCGCACACGACGCTGGACCGCGAGTGGTGCGCCCGCTTCGCGACCTTCACCAGGCCGCGGTACGAGGTGCGGCCACCGCCGCGCGCCACCGACTTCGACACGATCGTCGAGGAGGTGTGCGGCGCCAGGTGCTCCATCTTCGCGCCGGCGTCCTGGTGCTGGCCCTCACCGGCGAACGCGACCGAAAGGACCTCGCCCTTCGCGTGCTCGCCCATCAGGAACACCGACGGGTACTTCATGGTCACCTTGGAGCCGATGTTGCCGTCGACCCACTCCATGGTCGCGCCCTCTTCGCACTTGGCGCGCTTGGTGACCAGGTTGTACACGTTGTTCGACCAGTTCTGGATCGTCGTGTAGCGGCAGCGGGCGCCCTTCTTCACGATGATCTCCACGACCGCCGAGTGCAGCGAGTCGGACTGGTAGATCGGCGCGGTGCAGCCCTCGACGTAGTGCACGTAGGCGTCTTCGTCGACGATGATCAGGGTCCGCTCGAACTGACCCATGTTCTCGGTGTTGATCCGGAAGTACGCCTGCAACGGGATGTCCACGTGCACGCCCTTCGGCACGTAGATGAACGAGCCGCCGGACCACACCGCGGTGTTCAGCGCGGAGAACTTGTTGTCACCGGCCGGGATCACCGAGCCGAAGTACTCCTTGAACAGCTCCGGCTGCTCGCGCAGCGCGGTGTCGGTGTCCAGGAAGAGCACGCCCTGCTTCTCCAGGTCCTCGCGGATGGAGTGGTAGACGACCTCGGACTCGTACTGCGCCGCGACGCCCGCGACGAGGCGCTGCTTCTCCGCCTCGGGGATGCCGAGCTTGTCGTAGGTGTTCTTGATGTCCTCGGGGAGGTCTTCCCAGCTCGCGGCCTGCTTCTCGCTCGAGCGCACGAAGTACTTGATGTTGTCGAAGTCGATCCCGGAGAGGTCGGCGCCCCAGTTCGGCATCGGCTTGCGGTCGAACAGCTTCAGCGCCTTCAGGCGCGCCTCGCGCATCCACTCCGGCTCGGACTTCTTGCCCGAGATGTCGACGACCACGTCGTCGTTCAGTCCACGACGAGCGCTCGCGCCCGCCGCGTCGGAGTCGGCCCACCCGAACGCGTAGTTGCCAAGAGAGTTGATCGTCTCTTCCTGGCTCAGGGGCGTGGTGGTGGTGCGCTGCTCGGCAGCGGCAGTCATGCGGGGTGCCCTCCATTCGCGGATACTGTGTCTTCCCCTTTTCGGGGTGCGTCCCCGCCGGGGGTGGCGGCCCCGGCGGATCGGTGCCCATCGGGCGGGGTGTCCTCCGGCTGCCCTGCGGCCTCCGGAGTACCCGCCTTGGCGACGGGTACGTGTGTGGTGCACGCGGCGTCACCGCGTGCGATCGTCGCCAGCCGCTGCACGTGCGTGCCGAGCAGCTTGGCGAACGCCTCGGTCTCGGCCTCGCACAGCTGCGGGAACTCCGCGGCGACGTGCGCGACCGGGCAGTGGTGCTGGCAGAGCTGCTCGCCCGCGCCGACCTTGCGGGTCGACGCAGCGTAGCCTTCCCTGGTCAGCGCCGCGGCGAGGGCCTCGGCCCGCGCCGTCGGCTCCGCGGCGTCGGTGACGGCCTCGGAGTGCGGCCCGACGAGCGAGGCCACCCGGCGCTCGGCGAACGCGCGGACCGCGTCCTCCCCCGCGTGCTCGGCGAGGAAGCGGATCGCGGACACCGCGAGATCGTCGTAGGCGTGCCCGAACCGGGCACGGCCGCTCTCGGTGAGCAGGAACAGCTTGGCCGGGCGGCCACGGCCGCGAGGCCCGCGCCTCGGCGCGTCCCTCGTCTCGGCCTCGCCGTCGGCCACCAGCGCGTCGAGGTGGCGGCGGACGGCGGTCGGGCTGATCCCGAGCTGGTCCGCGACGACCACGGCGGTCATCGGGCCCTGCTCCAGCAGTAGCCGCGCGACCTCGTGCCGGGTGCGTCCGTCCGCGTTGACCTGCGCCGGGACACCCGAAGCCGCGGCACGGCGCGGCTCGCCGTCCTGCGGGATGGATGCTCCGGTCTTTTTCACAACATAAGTGTGTCGTATTTACCCGCCGACAGCAAAGGCGGGACCATCGGTGAGTGACCGGAGTCACGACGGCCGGGAGTCGCTACGCTCCGTTCGTGGCATTCGGCTGGCGGGCGGCGGGACGAGGGACGGTGGCGGCCGTGGCGTCACCCGTTCGGCCGCTCGACGCGGACCCGCTGCCGGATTCCGACGTCCGCGGGCTGCACCTCGTCCGGATGTTCGGCACGGTCGGCGCGCTGCTGCTCGCCTTCGGCTCGCTCGGCGCGGGCGCGGCGCCGGTGCTCAACCCGGTGCTCGAGATCCCGGTGCTGCGGCTGTTCGCCCGCATCCCCACGGTCGCGCTGGCGATCGCGTTCGCCGGGATCGGGATGATGGTCGCCGGCTGGCTCATGCTCGGCCGGTTCGCCAGCCCGGCGCGGGAGCGGATCGCCTCGCGCGGCCAGCTCGACCGCACGGTCGCGATGTGGGCGATCCCGCTGCTGTTCATCCCGCCCCTGTTCTCCCGCGACGTCTACGCCTACCTCGCGCAGAGCGAGATCGTGCACCGCGGCATGGACCCGTACGCGCTCGGGCCCGCCGACGCGCTCGGTGTCGGCGACCCGCTGACCGCCAACGTGTCCAACATGTGGCGCGAAACCTCGCCGCCCTACGGGCCGCTCTACCTCCGCCTCGGCGGATGGCTGGCCGGGATCTCCGGCAACCACATCGTCGTCGGCGTGCTGCTGCAGCGCGCACTCGCGCTCGCGGGCGTCGCGCTCATCGTCTGGGCGCTGCCCCGGCTGGCCCGCCGCTTCGGTGTCCAGCCGTCCACCGCGCTGTGGCTGGGCGCGGCCAACCCGCTGGTGCTCTTCCACCTCGTCGCGGGCGCGCACAACGACGCGCTCGCGCTCGGGTTGATGATGGCGGGCCTCGAACTCGGCCTCCGTCGGCTGCCGGTCCGGATCAAGGACGAGGACCCGCCGCCGCTGGCGAAGGGGGAACTGCTCTCCATCGCACTCGGCGTGGCGGTGATCACGCTCGGCGCGATGGTGAAGGTCAACGCCTTGTTCGCGCTCCCGTTCTTCGCGGTGATGGTGGCGAGGCGCTGGCACGGCAGGCTGCGCGACCTGGTCCGCGCGGGACTGCCGATGGCGCTCGTGTTCGCCGTCGTCACGGTGGCGGTGTGCTTCGGCTCCGGGCTCGGCTTCGGCTGGATCGCCGCGCTGAGCACGCCCGGCATGGTCTGGAGCTGGATCTCCCCGATCACCGAGCTGTCCAACGTCGGCGGGGTGCTCGGCATCGCGCTCGGGCTCGGCAACCAGACCAGCTCGCTGGTGTCGGTCATGACGCTGCTCGGCTACGCGCTCGCCGCCGTGATCACCGTCAAGTTCCTCTGGGACAGCTTCAACTGGCGCTACCGCCCGATCATCGGGCTCGGCGTCTCGCTCGGAGCCGCGTCGGTGCTGCACGTCGCGATGCAGCCCTGGTACCTGCTGTGGGCAGTGATCCCGCTCGCCGCCGCCGCGGGCACCTCACGCTTCCGGGTCGCGGCGGCCGTGATCAGCGTCATCCTGCCGTTCCTGACCCCGCCGACCGGGAGCACGTTCTCCGGGCGGCCGTTCGTACTCGCGTTCGCCTACCTCGCCGCGGGCGTCGTCGTCGCGATCGCGCTGGTCATCGTGCGGAGGCGGCAGCCGTCACTCGTGCCGTGGCCGGTCAGGCGCTCGAAGCAGATG
Organism: Amycolatopsis minnesotensis; assembly: GCF_039529815.1. Taxonomy (NCBI): domain Bacteria; kingdom Bacillati; phylum Actinomycetota; class Actinomycetes; order Pseudonocardiales; family Pseudonocardiaceae; genus Amycolatopsis; species Amycolatopsis minnesotensis. The sequence goes on from NZ_BAAANN010000027.1 coordinate 85,631, forward strand.
CCGCAGCACCTCGCCTGAGGCCACGCCGTATTCTCGGTTCTCGTGAGTTCAGCCGCCGTCGAAATCACCGGGCTGGTGAAGCGCTACGGGTCCGTCACCGCGGTCGACGGCCTCGACATCGCGATGCCCCGCGGCACGGTGCTCGCCCTGCTCGGGCCGAACGGCGCGGGCAAGACGACCACCGTCGAGATCTGCGAAGGCTTCCTGCGCCCCGACGCGGGCTCGGTGCGCGTGCTCGGGCTCGACCCGGTTCGCGACGGGAAACGGCTCCGCCCGCGCATCGGCGTGATGCCGCAGGGCGGCGGCGCCTACCCCGGCGTCCGCGCCGACGAGATGCTCCGGCTGGTCGCCTCGTGCGCCGCGAGCCCGCTCGATCCCGCGTGGCTGCTCGACACCCTCGGTCTCTCCCCGGTGCGCCGCACCCCGTTCAAACGCCTCTCCGGCGGGCAGCAGCAACGGCTTTCGCTCGCGTGCGCGCTCGTCGGCCGCCCGGAGCTGGTGTTCCTCGACGAGCCGACGGCCGGCATGGACCCGCAGGCGCGCCGTCTCGTCTGGGACCTGCTCGGCGCGCTGCGCTCGGACGGGGTGAGCGTGCTGCTCACCACGCACCTGATGGAGGAAGCCGAAGCGCTCGCGGACGACGTCGTGATCGTGGACGGCGGCAAGGTGATCGCGAACGGCGCGCCGAGCGCGCTGACCGCCGAGACCGACGAGGCCGCGCAGTTGCGCTTCAAGGCGAAGGTCGGGCTGGACACCGCGTTGCTCGCCGCCGCGCTGCCTGAGGGCTACCGCGTGCAGGAGGCGGCGCCCGGCGCGTACCGGGTCGAAGGCGCCGTCGATCCGCAGGTGGTGTCGACGGTGACCGCGTGGTGCGCGCAGCAGGGCGTACTCGCCGAAGAGCTGCACGTCGGCAGGCGCGGCCTCGAAGAGGTCTTCCTCGAGCTGACCGGACGGGAGTTGCGGGCATGAGCGACGCTTGCGAGCGAGTCGAAGACGCCACGCGCCCAAGAAAGTCGAACACTGTCTCGGGGAGCGAGGCGATCGCATGAGTCAGTTCGCCGCGGGCACGTTCACCCCCGCGCCGGGTCGCGGGAAGCTGCCGAAGATGCTGCTGACGCACGCGAAGGTCGAAGCGAGCCTGACCCTGCGCCACGGCGAGCAGACACTGCTAACCCTGCTCATCCCGCTGGCGCTGCTGGTCGGGCTGAGCCTGCTCAACATCCTGCCCACCGGCGACATCGGCGCACTGTCCAGAGTGGACTGGGTGACGCCGAGGATCCTCGCGCTCGCGGTGATGTCGTCCGCATTCACCGGACAGGCCATCGCACTCGGCTTCGACCGCCGTTACGGCGTGCTGAAACGGCTTTCCGCCACCGCGCTCCCCCGTTGGCTGCTCGTCGCCGGGCGGCTCGCGGCGGCACTCGTCGTGGTCGCGCTGCAGGCGGTCGTGCTGAGCGTGGTCGCGGCGTTCCTCGGCTGGACGCCCTCGGGTGGCGGCATCGCGGCGGCGGTGGTGCTGCTCGTCGCGGGCACGCTCGCCTTCGGCTCGCTCGGCGTGCTGCTCGGCGGTTCCCTGCGCGCGGAAGCCGTGCTGGCGCTGGCGAACATCGTGTGGTTCGTGCTGCTGCTCGCGGGCGGCATCCTGCTCGCGCCGTCCGCGTTGCCGAGCGGTGTCGCCGTCGTCGTCGAACTGCTGCCGTCCGGCGCGCTCGCCGAAGGGCTGCGGGCCGCGCTCGTCGACGGATCCTTCGCGTGGGGCCCCATCGGCGTGCTTCTCGGCTGGGCCGTCGTCGCGGGCGGGCTCGCGTCGAAGACGACCCGGCTCACCTGAGAAAAGCCCGCCGCATACCATCGAACAGTGCAATTCAGCTCGCTGATCGGCCGCCTGCCCTATCCCACCCGCGCGGTGCAGCGGACCGTCGCCATCGCCGCCGTGATCGCACAGGCGGGGATCGGTGTCACCGGTTCGGTCGTGCGGGTGACGGGTTCCGGGCTCGGCTGCCCCACCTGGCCCGAATGCGTCCAGGGCAGCATGCTCCCGGTCGACCACCCCGAATACCACGCGCTGAACCAGTGGATCGAGTTCAGCAACCGGATGCTGACCGGCGTGGTGATCGCGGTCGCCGCGCTGTGCCTGATCACCGCGTGGCGCGTGGCGCACGAGCACCCCGAGCGGAAGCGGCTGGTGAAGCTCGCTTGGACGATGCCGGGCGGCGTGGTGCTGCAGGCCGTCGTCGGCGGGATCACCGTGCTGGCCAAGCTGGAGTGGTGGACGGTCGCGATCCACTTCCTCGCCTCGACACCGCTGATCTGGCTCGCCGTGCTGCTGCTGCGCGAATTCGCGTCCGACGGGCAGCCGGTGCGCTGGCGCGCGGGCGACACCGGGCGCACGTTCCTGGTGGTGCTCATCGCCTCGATGTGGACGGTGCTGATCGCCGGGACCGTGGTGACCGGCGCGGGACCGCACGGCGGTGACCCGAAGACGCACCGGCTCGACGCCCCCGTCGGCACCCTCGCCACGGTGCACGGCGCGCTGCTGGTCTGCTACCTGATCGTGCTCGCCTGCTACGGCCTCTACCTCTTCCGCGCCGGTGCGACGCCGAAGTTGTGGCGCGCCTACGTCACCGTGTGGGTCATCGCGCTCGCGCAGGGCGCGCTCGGGTCCGTCCAATACGGACTCGGCGTGCCGGAGGCGCTCGTCTCGCTGCACGTGCTCGGCTCCGCACTCGTCCTCATCGCCACCGCGAACCTGTGGTGCGCCGCGCGGGACCAGCACCGGCTCACGGCCCCGTCGGACACCGAGCACGAGCTGACCCCGGCGGGCTGAGGTCCGTTCACCACGACGTCACGCCGCGGTCAGGCCGCGTGGTTACGCTCGCTGTGCCGAACGTCCGCATCCACGCGCAGTGAGGTCGGCCATGACCAAACCGTTGATCTCGGGCCACCGCCCGACCGGGCAGATGATCGTCCTCAAGACCTTCCTGCTGGTGCCGTTCGCGGCACTGCTCGCCGCGCTGCCGCTGGCGTGGGGCTGGGGTGTCTCCTGGCTCGATCTCGCGCTCGCGGCCGTGTTCTACACGGTCGCCACGCTCGGCGTCACCGTCGGGTACCACCGCTACTTCACCCACGGCGCCTTCAAAGCGGGCAGAACACTGCGCGTCGCGCTGGCCATCGCGGGCAGCATGGCCGTCCAGGGGTCGGTGATCTTCTGGGTGGCGAGCCACCGCAGGCACCACGCGTTCGCCGACCGAGAGGGCGATCCGCATTCCCCGTGGCTCTTCGGCACCTCGCCGTCGGCGATGCTGCGCGGGTTCTGGCACTCGCACATGGGCTGGATGTTCCGCCGCGAAGTGACCAACTACGAACGGTTCGCGCCCGATCTGCTCGCCGACGAGGACCTCCGGGTCGTCAACCGCTACTTCTGGCTGTGGATCGTGCTCAGCCTCGGGCTGCCCGCCGCGCTCGGCGGGCTGCTGAGCTGGTCGTGGCAGGGCGCGCTGACCGCGTTCTTCTGGGCGGGCCTGGTCAGGATCGCGTTCCTGCACCACGTGACCTGGTCGGTGAACTCGATCTGCCACCTGGTCGGCGAGCGGCCGTTCGAAAGCAGGGACCGCGCGGCGAACTTCTGGCCGCTCGCGATCCTGTCGATGGGCGAGTCCTGGCACAACTCGCACCACGCCGACCCGACCTGCGCGCGGCACGGCGTGCTGCGCGGCCAGGTCGACGTGTCGGCGCGGCTGATCTGGCTCTTCGAACGGCTCGGGCTGGCGAAGAACGTGCGCTGGCCGAAACCCGAACGCCTCGCCGCGAAACGGGCCCCGGTGCCGTAAAAGCGGTGTCCTAAAAGGACATCAGCGCATCTCCCCCGCGCCCGCGTACCGGTGCGCGCTGCGCAGAGCCGCGCCCGCGGCGAACCGGCCGAACCGGAAGTCCTCCGCGTCGATGGCGGGATCACCGCTGACCCCGTCGAGGAGCAGGTCCGCGCTGAGCCGCCCGACCGCGGGCGCCAGCTTGAACCCGTGCCCGCTGAACCCGACGGCGAGGAACAGCCCCGCCACCCCGGACGGCCCGATCACCGGGTTGTAGTCGGGGGTGACGTCGTAGCAGCCGGCGTAGGTGGTCACCACGCCGGGATCCGGCCAGCCGGGGAAGCGGTGCGCGAGCTTCTCCACTGCCGTCTCGACGAACGAGCCGTCCGCGCGCTGGCGGTAGCGATCCGGGTCGACGTACTCGGGCACCGCGTGATCGCTGTTGCCGACGAGCACGTCCCCTGACGGCTCCATCCGGAAGTACTGCAGGCTCACCAGATCCGACACCACGGGCGCCTGCCCGAGCTCGGTGCCGGAGTCGACGAGCACGATCTGCGCACGCTGGGCGCGCACCGGCAGGTCCAGGTCCAGCGGTGCGGCCAGCGGTACCGACCACGGCCCGTTGGCCAGCACCACCGTGCCCGCGGAAATCCGTTCCCCCGCACCGGTTTCGACGCCGATAACCCTGCCGCCGGTCCCCTTCATCAACCGCCGCACCGGTGTGTGCTGCCGGATCCGCACGCCCCGTTCCCGTGCCGCCGAGGCGAAGGCCATCCCGGTCAGGTACGCGTCACCGCTGCCGCCGCGCGGTTCGTAGGCGAAGGCGCGGAAGTCGTCGACGCGCATCGCGGGCCACCATTCGCGCAGCCGGTCCGGGGTGATTTCGGCGACCTCGACGCCGACCGACCGCTGGATCGCGATGTTCGCCCGCAGCGCCGGAAGGTCGTCCTCGCCGACCCCGGCGGCGTACCCCACGCCACGGAACCCCACGTCCGCGCCCAGCAGCTCCTCGGCGTTCTCGAAAACCTCGACCCCGTACCAGGCCATCGCCGCCAGCGAGGCCACGCCGTAGTGGCAGCGGACGATGCTGCTGGACTTCGCGGTGCCGCCGGAGCACAGCGTCGAGCGTTCCAGCACCACGACATCCCGCACGCCCCGCTCGGCGAGCGCCCACGCGATCGCGAGTCCTTCCAGGCCGCCGCCGACGATCACGACATCCACGTTCTCCAAGCCACGCTCCATTTCGTGTCAACTCCACGGGAACGGCGAACTGCTCACCGGGTGCAGGCGACCGGCGGCGAACCGGGACAGCCGGAACGGTTCGAGAAGTGCTTGCGGCGCACCGAGGATCTCCTTCGCGACCAGGTCGCCGACGCCGATCATCTTGTAGCCGTGGTTCGAGTCGGCGATGACCGAGACGTTCTCCCCGACGGTGTCGAACACCGGGAAGCTGTCCGGGGTGAAGCAGCCGAGCCCGCCGGATGGCTCCCTGGACAGCAGGTGCGCCGTCCCTTCGAAGCGGCCGAGGCAGTGCGCCAGCGCGGCCGTCCACGTCCGCCCGAACCGCTCCCCCACGACGAACTCGGGGCTCGCCGGTCCGTACGGGTCGACGGCGACCTCGTCGTGCGGGCGGTCGACGCGGCTCGGCGCCGTGCCGCCCTGCACACCGCCGAAGTTCGCGTCCGGCTTGAAGTAGACACCCCACAGCGAATCCGTGACGAGTTCGCCGCGTTCGTCGTACAGGGGCGCGTCGCTGTCCATGTGGATGACCGGTGGCGCGGCTCCTCCCGCGTCGGCGAGGAAGTCCGGCGCCACCTTGAGGGTGCCCTCCTGCAACGCCCAGTAAGTCCACATCGGACTGTCGAAGACCGCGCCGCCGTCGAGCGGGATCCCGACCCGGTCCGGCTGGCCGAGCATCCGCCACACCTCGCGGATCCACGGCCCCGCCGCGACGACCACGTGCTCGCAGCGGATCTCCCCGGCGTCCGTCCTGACCGCGGTCACCGCGCCACCGGTCCTGCGCATCCCGCGGACCCGCACGCCTTCGACGATCCGGACGCCCTCCGCACGCGCCATGCGGGCGAGCCCGCGCACCGACGCCATGTTGTTCGCGTAACCGCCGCGCTTCTCGTGCAGGACGTTCGTGATCCCCTCGGCACGCCAATCCGGGAACAGCGCGCGCAAATACCGCCGCGTCGCGGAGGCGCCGTCGACGAACACCGACTCGTAGCCGATCCCGCGCTGTTCTTCGTGGATTCCCGCCACGTCCCCGGCCATGCACTCCGGCGAGATCTGCAAATAGCCGACCGGGTGGTAGGACAGCTCCCCGGCGTACTCCTCCCAGATCCGCACGGAATGCGCCATCAGCTCGCGCATCGCGGGCTGGAAGTAGTTGTTGCGCACCACGCCGCAGGCGATACCGGAGGCGCCGGCCCCGATCGCGGTCTTGTCGAGCACGACGATATCGGGGGTGCGGCCGAGTTTCCTGATTTTCCTGGCGAGGTGCCAGGCGGTGGAAAGGCCGTGCACGCCGGCGCCGACGACGACGTGGGTCGCCGAGTCCGGAATCGCGCTCGTGCGGTCGTCACCGGTCATGACGGGTCCTTTCGGGATCGGGTTGCTCACAGGTCCAGTGCGAGCGTCGCGCCACGAGCGCGGCTGACGCAGATCATCATGCAGTCGCCGCGCGCACGGTCCTCTTCGGACAGCACTGTGTCACGGTGGTCGGGCACGCCGTCGAGGACGCGTGCTTCGCAGGTGCCGCAGTACCCTTCCTCGCACGACGAGGCGACGCGCGGCAGCACCTCCCTGACCGAACCGAGCACGCTGCGGCCGGGCGGCACGGTGACCCGCTTGCCGGACCGCCGCAGTTCGACCTCGATCGGCTGGTCCGCATTGCCGGTAGCCGGTTCCGGGGTACCGGGGCGGAAGCGTTCGACCCGCAGCGAGCCGAGCATGCCGAGCCGGTCGCACTGCCGCTCCACCGCTGCCAGCAGTGGCGGCGGGCCGCAGCAGTACACCGCGGTCGACGAACCCGCCGCCGCCAGTGGCGAACCGAGATCGGGCAGGCCGAGTTCGTCCTGCGGCACGAGCGTCAGCCGCGGCCCGCCGAGCGCGCGCACCTCGTCAGTGAAGGCCATCGACCGCCGGGACCTTCCGCCATAGAGCAGCGCCCATCGTGCGTCGCGCGCGGCGGCCGCCCTGACCATCGGCAGGATCGGGGTGATCCCGATCCCGCCCGCGATGAACAGGTAGCGCGTAGCCGAGTCGTCCAGCGCGAAGTGGTTGCGGGGACCGCGAAAACCCAGTCGCGCACCCGGCACGGCCGTGCGGTGCAGTTCACGGGAGCCACCCCGGCCACCGGGTTCGTCGAGCACCGCGATCCGGTAGGTGTCCCGGTCGCCGGGGTCACCGCACAGCGAATACTCGCGCACGAGACCGGATCCGAGCACGACGCTGATGTGCGCGCCCGGCTTCCACGGCGGCAACGGGCCACCGCCGGGCGCGGTCAGTTCCACCGACAGCACGCCGTCGGCCACCGTCTCCGCCCGGCGGACCACTGCTTCCCCGTCCACGTCCGGCGCGCCGGCCTCGGTGGCGGGAATCGTCGAAGACCGCATACCTCGATCCAATCGGTCGATACTGGCCCGTCCTGGTCAGTCCGGTTCGGACTGGCGGAACCACCACTCGTGGAAGTCCGCGATGGAGTTCTCGGTGACCGGGGACAGCGGCCCCGGCAGGTAGCCGCGTGAGGAGACACCGGCGAAGTTCCGCTCGCACAGCTCCCAGTCCTGTTCGGACGTTTCCTTCCAGACCGCCACGACCTCGTCGGTGTCGTAGTCGACCCCCTCGGTCGCGCCACCGCGGACCAGGAACGTCACGTCGACGTCGGTGGTCCCCGCGTTCACCGGGGTCAGCCGGGTGGTCACCGCGTAATCGGCGTTCACGTGGCTCCACGAATTCGGGAGCGTCACGACGCGAACACTCCCCGTGCGCGGTCTCGTCAGCCTGCCCAGCAAGGGGGCGACAAGGCGGCCGGTGAGGCTTTCGGTTTCGAAACCGTCGCGAAGGGGCAGTCTCGCGACCCGGTAGAAATCCCCGCCCGGAAAGCTGACCTGCTTTTCCGACAATCCCTGCGCACGCCATTCTGCTCGTTGTCGCGCGAATTCTTCCTCGTATCCGGGGTCGATCCTGCCGTCCCCGTTCACCCCGAGCTCGTAATTCGAGAGGCAGAACTCGGGATGATTCGGACGGCAGTGGTAGCACTCGCGATTGTTTTCGATGAGCGTCTTCCAGTTCGCGGCCACCCGGTACCGGAATCGCGCGATCACCTCGGCCGAGTCGATCTCGTGCGGGCCGAGCTGGTCCGCGATCGCCGCCGCCGCGCCGTCGAACGGGGGCGGCTGCCCCGCGAAGCAGACGAACACCAGCCCGGCCGCCTCGCGCACGTGCACCGGGCGCAGACCGAGCTCGCCGCCGCACCGCTCGCGGAACCCCTCGCCCATGTCTCCCGCCGCGCGCAGGGCGCCGTCCAGGCCATAGGTCCAGGAGTGGTATCCGCACACGATCGTCCTCGCCCGGCCGCCACCATCGTCGAGCAGGCGCGATCCACGGTGACGGCAGACGTTGTGGTGCGCGTGCAGCACCGAGTCCGCGGTCCTGGTGAGCACGACCGACTCGCCGCCGACGCTCCACGCCGCGTACGCCCCCGCGGGCACTTCGGCCGAGGCCGCCACGAACAACCAGGTTCTCAGGAACACCCGTTCGATATCCGAGGCGAACACGTCCGCATCCGTGTAGGCGGCTCGCGGCAGCGAATAACCCGGCCGATGGTCTTCGCGGACGACACCGGAAACAATGTCACCGGCATCGGCATTCACTACGGTCATGAAACCCGTCCCAAACCCCGTTTCGGGCGGCTACTTCCGCCCTTGGCGTGCTGGCACGATTCATTGTGCGGGCCGATCGGCTCGGTGTATCGCATGCGGCATTGCGAAAAAGTGGTCGTTGCATAAGGATGACCTAATGGCTCTGGAGCTGCGGCAGCTGCGCTCGTTCATGGCGGTGGCGACGGAGCTGCACTTCAGCCGCGCGGCGCAGCGGCTGCACGTCAGCCAGTCGGCGCTGAGCCAGCAGGTCAGGGCGCTGGAGGACAACCTCGGCGCCGTGCTGTTCTCCCGCACCAGCCGGATGGTCGAGCTGACCCCGGCGGGCCAGGCGCTGTTCGAAGCCGCACCGAGGGTCCTGTTCGAGGCGGACCGGGCGGCCGAACGGGTCCGCAAGGCGGCCAGCGGGACGGCGGGCGTGCTGGTGATCGGCGCGGTCGGCACGGCGCTGGCCAGCATCGCGCCGCGGATCATGCGGGCGGTGTGGGAGGACGCGCCGGACCTCCGGCTCGAAGTCACCCAGATGGACACCGCGGCCCAGCTCGTCGCACTCGCCGAAAGCAGGCTGGACGTCGCACTCGTCCGCGAAGCGAGCCCCCATCCGGCGCTGCGGACCGAGCCGCTCGTCTCGGAACCGCTCATGGTCGCGCTGCCGGAGGACCACCGGCTGGCCTGCGACGAGCGGGTCCGCCCGGAGGACCTCGCCGGTGAGCCGTTCGTGCTGTGGCCGCGCCCGCTCGGCGCCGAGTTCTTCGACATCATCACCGGCTACTGCCGCGAACACGGGTTCAGCCCGCGCATCGTCGCCGAGGGCACCGATATCGAGACCCAGCTCGGCTTGGTGGCCAGCGGCATGGGCGTCTCGCTGCAGCCCGCGTTCTACGCGAACCTGCGGATGGTGGGCGTCGCCTTCCGCCCGCTGACGGGACCGGCCCCGCAGATCTCGCTGCAGGTCGCCTGGCGGCGCGACGACGCCTCGGCCGCGGTGCGGCGGTTCGTGACGGCGGCGCTCGCCGTCGCGCGGACCATCGAGTGATCAGGCGCCGGTCAGCGGCCTGCCATGCGGCGCCGGTGCGCGGGCCCGATCACCGTCGCGTTGACGGTTTCGGCGTCCCAGCTCGCGGTCTCGAGGTCGTCGACCTGCTCGACGAGCGCCTCGCCCGCCTGCGTGCTGACCACCACCACGTCACCGAGCGCGCCGTCCGCGCCGACGAGCACCACCCGCGCGCCGACGCGCCCGATGTTCTCGACGACCGCCTTCGACGGCTTGCCGTGCGCGGCGACGAACTGGCGCGCCGCGGTCACCTGACGCGCCGTGGGCACCTGGGGGGTCTCTTCGCTCTGCTCAGCCACGCGGACGATCCTAGCCACCTGGCGGCGCGAGCGCTGCGGCGCCGATCACGGGAACATGATCCGGTACCACCGGGTTGCACCGGAGAACAGTCGCTTGCGAAACGTGAGGAGGACGAATGCCCCAGGCAGTGCGGGTGACGAGGACCGGCGGTCCCGAGGTGCTGGACGTGGCCGAGACCGAGGTCGGCGCGCCGGGCGCCGGCGACCTGCTGGTCGACGTGGCCGCGGCGGGCGTCAACTACATCGACACCTACCAGCGCGAGGGCATCTACCCGATCGAGCTGCCGTTCACGCTCGGCCTGGAAGGCGCGGGGACGGTCGCCGAGATCGGCGCGGACGTCACCGGTTTCGCGGTCGGCGACCGGGTCGCCTGGCAGGGCGCGCTCGGCAGCTACGCGCAGCGCGCGCTCGTGCCCGCGGGCATCGCGGTGCGGGTGCCCGACCCGGTTTCGGACGAAGTCGCCGCCGCGACCCTGCTGCAGGGCGTCACCGCGCACTACCTGGTCGCGTCGACCTACCCCGTCTCCGACGGCGACACGATCCTCGTGCACGCCGCGGCGGGCGGCGTCGGGCTGCTGCTGATCCAGCTCGCGAAGGCGCGCGGCGCGCGCGTCATCGGAACCGTGTCCACCGAGGAGAAGGACCAGCTCGCGCGCGGCGCGGGCGCGGACGAGGTGATCCGGTACGACCGGGTCGACTTCGCCGAGGCCGTGCGGGAACTGACCGGCGGCGAAGGCGTCTCGGTGGTGTACGACGGCGTCGGCAAGTCCACTGTGGACGGCAGCCTGAAGAGCCTGAAGCGGCGCGGGCTGCTCGCGCTGTTCGGCGCGGCGAGCGGCGCGGTGCCGCCGATCGACCCCCAGCGCCTCAACGCGGGCGGCTCGCTGTACCTCACCAGGCCGACAGCCGCCGACTACACGGCCACCCGCGAGGAGCTCGACTGGCGCGCGAAGGACCTGTTCGACGCCGTCGCCGACGGCACGCTCGACATCCGGATCGGCGGGCGGTACCCGCTCGCCGATGTCCGCACCGCGCACGAGGACCTGCAGGGCCGCCGTACCACCGGCAAGCTCCTGCTCATCCCCTGACGGGTCACCGGGCACGATGCCCCGAAGGCGCCCTTCGGGGCATCTACGTCCCTGAGGGCGTCCTTCGGGGCATACGGGACCCCGGCGTTCACCTCGCGCACGAGGCCGAGATCGCGGCGGGGCGGCTCTGCTCCGGGGCGGACGCCCTGAAGGGAGCCTTCGGGGACTCTGGCGCCGCTAAGGCTTCCTTCAGGGGACCGCGAACCGCGTCCCGGCGGAGTCGCGAAGATCAGCCGACCTTGGCGGCGTCCACCACGAAGACCAGCGTCTCGTTCGGCTTGATCTGACCGCCGCCGGCGCCCTTCTCCTTGTAGCCGAGGTCCGGCGGGATGATCAGCAGGCGGCGGGCGCCCTGCTTGATCCCGACCAGGCCCTGGTCCCAGCCGGGGATGACGTCGCCGCCGCCGAGGTTCAGCTTGAAGGCCTCACCCCGGTCGTAGGAGTTGTCCTTGACCGCCTTGTCGGACCAGGTCACCAGCTCGTAGTTCATTTCGAGCTGGCTGCCTGCCTTGGCCTCCGCGCCGGTGCCCTGCTTGAGGTCCTTGCTCAGCAGCTTGGCAGGCGGCTTGCAGGTGTCCGGAATGGCGATCTCCGGCTTCTTACCGGGGTCCCCGGTGACCTTGATGTCGTCCGCGGTGCACTCCTTGCCCTGCGCTTCGGGCTGCGCGGTGACGCTCCCGGACGGCGGGGCCTGCGAGGCGGACGAGGGCGCTCCAGCCGGTGCCGGCGCGGACACGGTCGGGCCGGTGCCGGGCGCGTCCGGCGAAGGCTCCTCCGAGTTGGCGCAGGCACCCAGGCTCAGCGCGGCGGCGACGGCCGCGATCATGATCTTGCCAGCGTTACGCATGGCGCTCACCTTATCCGGGCGCCGGACCCGGCTCGCTCGCGGCCGAAAGTGCCGGTGCGAGGGGGCCGTCATGCACGATCCCGAGCCGTTTGGTGGCACGGGTCAGCGCGACGTAGAGATCGTTCCACCCCCGCGCCGAGCCCTTCGTGATCTCCTCCGGCGCGAACACCACCACCGCGTCGTATTCGAGTCCCTTCGCCTCTTCGACGGCCAGCACGGACAACCGCTCCGCCGCCGTGTCGAGCAGCGCGGCGAACGCGTCCCGGACGGCGCCGAGCCTGCCCTGCGGCACCAGCACCGCCACCGTGCCGCCGTCCACCGACGCCAGTTCGGATTCCGCGAACGTCGGCAGGTCCGCTTCGGCCGCCTCGGCACGCCACGGCCGGTTTCCGGTGTCGCGCACCGAAGTCGGCACGCTCAGCGCCGGGTCGACCTCGCGCAGCGCGACCGCGGCGAGCGCCATGACCTCCGACGGCGTCCGGTAGTTGACGGTCAGCTCGCGCAGCCGCCAGCGGTCCTCGACGTACGGGCTCAGCATCTCGTCCCACGAGGACGCGCCCGCCGGCGCGCCGGTCTGCGCGACGTCGCCGACGAGCGTCATCGACCGCGACGGGCAGCGCCGCATGAGCAGCCGCCAGTCCATCGGGGACAGCTCCTGCGCCTCGTCGACGATCACGTGCCCGAACGTCCAGTTCCGGTCCCGCGCCGCGCGCTGCGCCGCGGTGAGCGCGCTGCGGCGCTCCTGGCGCTCGGCGAACAGCTCCGCGTCGAGGATGTCACCGACGCGCAGGATCTCCTCGTCGGCGAGTTCGTCGTCCTGCTCCATGATGTGCAGCACGCCCTCGGCGTAGGCGCGCTCTTCGCGTTCCCGCTTGGCCTGCTTGGCTTTCTGGTCGGCATCGTCCTCGCCGAGCAGTTCGGCCAGCTCGTCGAGCAGCGGCATGTCCGCCGTGGTCCACGGCGACTTCGCCGCCCGCGCGAGCAAGCCGCGTTCGGCTTCGGTGAGCCACTCCCCCGCCGCCGACGCGATGCGTTCGGCCGAGGCGTAGAACTCGCGCAGGAACCGTTGCGGGGTCACGGTCGGCCACAGCGATTCGATCGCCTCGCGCACCTCGGGCGAGTTCGCCAGCTCGGCGCGGATCTCGTCCACGTCCCGGGTGTCGAGCACCGTGGCGTCCGTGGATTCCCCTTCCTCGAACGCGATTTCGGGCACGCCTTCGAAGAGGTCGACCTCGAGGTGCTCGGTCGCCTGCTCGGTCAGCGCGTCGACCACCGAGTCGGCGAAGACCCGGCGCGCCACGTTGTGCGGACGAAGGGTCGCGCGCGCCTTTTCACGGGCGCGTTCGGCGATCTCCCCGGTGATCCGCAACGTTTCGCTCTCGACCACGATCTCGATGACCTCGCCCGGAACGCGCTGGCTGTCCCGCACCGCTGCGGTGAGCACGTCCACCATCGTGACGCGGCCCTTCACCTCGGCCGTTTCGCGGGAATCGGTCCCCCGCGCGGTCGCTCCGGGGAACAGCCGGCCCGTGGTGGCCAGCAACACGCCCGTCTCGCCGAGCGACGGCAGCACCTGCCCGATGTAGCGCAGGAACGTGCTGTTCGGCCCCACCACGAGCACGCCGCGGCTCGCGAGCTGCTGGCGGTAGGTGTAGAGCAGGTACGCCGCGCGGTGCAGCGCCACCGCCGTCTTCCCGGTGCCGGGACCGCCCTGCACGACGAGCACCCCGCCGAGCTCGTCGCGGATGATCTGGTCCTGCTCGGCCTGGATCGTGGCGACGATGTCGCTCATCTCACCCGTGCGCTTGCGCTCGAGCGCGGCCAGCAGCGCCGCCTCGCCCGCGAGGCCGAGGTCGTGCCCCTGATCGGCGGCGCTCAGGTCGAGGATCTCGTCGTCGACGCCGACGACCTTCCTGCTCAGCGTGCGGATGTGCCGACGTCGCCGCACCCCTTCCGGCGAAGCCGCCGTGGCCAGGTAGAACGGCCGCGCGGCCGGTGCGCGCCAGTCGAGCAGCAACGGCTCGTAGTCGTGGTCCTCGTCGAACAGGCCGAGCCTGCCGACGTAGGTCGTCTCGTCGTCGTGGAAGTCGAGCCTGCCGAAGCACAGGCCCTGCTCGACGGAGCCGAGCTGCGCGAGCCGGTCCGAGTGGGTGCTGGTGGCGACGTCGCGTTCCGTGCGGGCCTGCGGGGTCCCGCCGGACTGGCCGAGCACCGCGTCGAGCCGGGTCTGGGCGAGTTCCCGTTCTTCGTCGAGCTTGGCGTACAACCCGCTGACGTACCGCTGTTCGCGGGTGACTTCGTCGGTCCCTGGTTCCCGGTCTGAGTGCTGCTGCGTCGGGGACACGGACAAGCCGGACCTACTTTCGGAGGTGGGAGGGTTCGTGGACGCTCAACGAACCTCATCGCGCCAGGATTCCCGGATGTAACACCTTTTTTTTCGGCCAATTACCCAGGTCACGGGCTTGACATCCGGCATGGGACAATGTCCTCAGGAGGACAGCTCACGCACAAACCCTTGCCACGCAAGCGCGGGAAGCACAAGTGCGGGCGAGGTGGGCGCCTTGGAGTCCCGTACCCCCACGGCGGCGGCAACGAAAGCCACCTCGACGCAATTGGCGCTGGAGTTGCTATAGCTGCTCTTGCGCCAGTCAGGCAGAAACGCCACCTCGACGCAGTTGGCGGTGTCGTCGCTGTAGCTGCTCTTGAACCAGCGGGGACTGGGGAGATCGCGCGGACTCATAGAGACATGATCCCATGCCCCCTCACGAAAGGCGTGCGGCAGCCGCCGCGATCAACTCCACGGATTCGTCCGGGCCATGGGACAGTTCGCCCAGGGTCGCCCACGCCTGCGTGTAGACATCGATGTGTTCTTCCTCGTCGAGGAACAGGCTTGAGACCGTGTTTTCCAGCAGCACGAGACTGGCTTCGTCGTCGTACTCCAGGATGGTGAACCCGCCCACGAAACCGGGATGCAGCCCTGCCTCGCGCGGAACCACCTGGATCGTGACGTGATCCTGTCCCGCACTATCAGCCAGCCTGCGTAGCTGGCGGGCCTGCGCGCCGGGTGAAGCGAACGGCTGTTCAAGGATGCTCTCGTTGAGGATCACCCGCAGCCGCAACGGTTCCGACCGAGAAAGCACGCCCTGGCGAGCCATCCGGCTGGCAACCCTGGCATCGACCTCGTCGGGCGACAGCCCGTTCCCTGTCGCCTGGATGATCGCCTTGGCGTACTCGGGAGTCTGCAACAGACCAGGAATCATCAGCGGCGCGTAGTCCTGGATACCGCTGGCTTCGTCTTCGAAGTCGACCCAGGTCTGCCAGTCGGCGGGCATGTTGGGCGCGGTCATGCGCAGCCAGCCGCGTTGCTCGGCGTGCCGGGCGATGTCCATGATCTCGACGCGCCGCCGCGCCGAGACGCGGTAGAAGTCGAGGATCTTCTCCAGATCGTCCAGGTAGAAGCCGATTTCGGCGTTCTCCATGCGGTTGACCTTGCTGGCCGACATCTCGGTCTGCCTGCTCACCTCGGCCGCGCTCAGCCCGCTGGCCGCCCGCAACCGGCGCAGCAGGATCGCCAGCCTGCGGGACTTCACCGAAGGACCGGCACGACGGGACACGCTCCACCTCCACGCTCGGGACTGGCGCCAGTCAACTCCACCGCGATGATCATAGCCAGCCCCCTCACTCTAACGAGGGATTGCCACCAAATCTGACGTACATCAATATTTGTCGGGACACTAGGCCAGTGAAGGGACCCTCATGGACGGCGACATCTCGGTGCTCACCCAGAACTCACCCCGGCGCGAGTGGCTCGTCCGCTGCTACGACAGCAACCTGCGGCTGGGTGTCTGCGCGGTCGAGGCCAACAACGGCGAGATCGCGATCGCCGGGCCGGACGACGAGTTCTTCACCCTGTCCCAGCACGACATCGTCGCATTCCAGAGCGCGTTGAACGCCGCCATCGCCCGAGCCGCACAAGACGTCGAGGCGGAGCAGTCCTGAACGCGATGCCCGTCAGAACGGCAGGCCGAGCGTCGGCAACCCGATCGCGGAGTCGACGGCCAGCGCCACGAACACGATCATCAGATAGGTGTTCGACCGGTGGAACAACGACATCGGGTTCGTCTTCTCCCCGCGCCGCACCGAGTTGTACAGGCTGTGCGCGTAGAACAGGAACCAGACGCCGGCCAGCGCCGCGAACGCCGTGTACAGCCAGCTCGTCGCGGGCGCCAGCAGCAGCGTCCAGGCCACCATCACCCACGAGTAGATGACGATCTGCTTCGCCACGTGCTGCGCGGTGGCCACCACCGGCAGCATCGGCACGCCCGCGCGCTCGTAGTCGTCGCGGTACTTCATCGCGAGCGCCCAGGTGTGCGGCGGCGTCCAGAAGAAGATGACGCCGAACATCACGAACGCCGGCCACTGCACCGTCCCGGTGACCGCGGCCCAGCCGATCACCACCGGCATGCAGCCCGCGGCACCGCCCCACACCACGTTCTGCGCGGTGCGCCGCTTCAGCACGAGCGTGTAGACGAAGATGTAGAACAGGATCGTCGCGATCGCGAGGATCCCGGCGAGCAGGTTCACCGCGAGGTACAGCACCGCGAACGAGGCGGCGCCGAGCACCAGCCCGAAGATCAGCGCGCCGCGGACCGGCACCGAGTCCCGCACGAGCGGGCGGCGCTTGGTGCGGTTCATCACCTTGTCGATATCGGCGTCGATCACGCAGTTGAGCGCGTTCGCGCTGCCCGCGGCCATCGTGCCGCCGACCAGCGTGACCAGCACCAGCCACGGCGACGGAATATCGCGCGCGGCAAGGAACATCGCCGGAATCGTGGTGACGAGCAGCAACTCGATCACCCTCGGCTTGGCGAGCGCGGTGTACGCGCCGACGACCTGGCGTACGGTTCGCCTGCCACCGCGCGGCTGTTCGGTCGGCGGGTGCACGGCGCTGGTGTCATCACTGCGGCCGTGCGCAGCGTTCACCAACGACACTCTCACTCCCTGCGTCAGGTTCGGGGCGGTGTGACGCCCGACAACTTCCGTGGCGGAGGCGGTACACCGAGCGGGCGGCAAGCCCGCAACCGATCGTAATCGGCGGTCCCGCGGTCCCCGTTCCGGGGTACCGGCGTGTTGCTGACCGATCGCGCGGGTACCCGAACCACTAGGCTGGCCGCGACGGTCTTGACAGTAGTCGCGTGGCCCTTCTGCGCGCAGGCCGGAGCGGGAATATCCTGCCTTCCGGATCGATTTAGACCAGTAGGCACAAGTCAGATCAACGCATGAAGACGGGGAGTTCGAGTTCAGTGTCAGAAACCGCCTCTACCAGCGAGAACAACCCATTGCTCCGACGCAACGTGCCTTCGGACTGGACCGAGACCGACACCCGCGCGGTCGACACCGTGCGGGTACTCGCGGCCGACGCCGTGGAGAACTGCGGCAGCGGCCACCCCGGCACCGCGATGAGCCTCGCGCCGCTGGCCTACACGCTCTTCCAGCGCGAGCTGCGGCACGACCCCGCCGACCCGGAGTGGCCCGCGCGCGACCGGTTCGTGCTGTCCGCGGGGCACAGCAGCCTGACCCTCTACATCCAGCTCTTCCTGGCCGGCTACGGCCTCGAGGTCGAAGACCTCAAGCAGCTGCGCAAGTGGGGCTCGAAGACCCCCGGCCACCCGGAGTACCGGCACACCCCCGGCGTCGAGACGACCACCGGCCCGCTCGGCCAGGGCCTGGCGAACGCGGTCGGCATGGCGATGGCGGCCCGCCGCGAGCGCGGCCTGCTCGACCCCGCCGCCGCCCCCGGCGAGAGCATCTTCGACCACAACATCTTCGTGATCGCCTCCGACGGCGACATCGAGGAGGGCGTCACCTCCGAGGCCTCGTCGATCGCCGGGCGCCAGGAGCTGGGCAACCTGATCGTCTTCTACGACGACAACAAGATCTCGATCGAGGACGACACCAACATCGCGCTGTCCGAGGACACCGCGAAGCGCTACGAGGCCTACGGCTGGCACGTCCAGGTCGTCGAGGGTGGCGAGGACGTCGTCGCGATCGAAGAGGCGATCGCGGCCGCGAAGGCCGAGACGCAGCGCCCGTCGTTCATCCTGCTGCGCACCGTCATCGGCTACCCCGCACCGACCAAAATGGACACCGGCAAGGCGCACGGCGCCGCGCTGGGCGCCGAAGAGGTCGCCGCCGTGAAGAAGGTCCTCGGCTTCGACCCCGAGCGCGACTTCCAGGTCGACGACGAGGTCATCGCGCACACCCGCAAGGCTGCCGAGCGCGGCAAGGCGGAGCGCGCGAAGTGGCAGGAGAAGTTCGAGGCGTGGGCCGCGGCGAACCCGGAGCGCAAGGCGCTCGCCGACCGCCTGTCCACCAGGACGCTGCCGGACGGCTGGGCCGACAACCTGCCGACCTGGGACGTCGACCCGAAGGGCGTCGCGACCCGCAAGGCCTCCGGCGCGGTGCTGTCCGCCGTCGCCGACGCGCTGCCCGAGCTGTGGGGCGGTTCGGCCGACCTCGCGGAGAGCAACAACACCACGATGAAGGGCGCCGACTCGTTCGGCCCCGAGAAGGCCTCCACCGACATGTGGCAGGCGAACCCGTACGGCCGCACCCTCCACTTCGGAGTGCGCGAGCACGCGATGGGCTCGATCCTCAACGGGATCGCGCTGCACGGCGGCACCCGTCCCTACGGCGCGACGTTCCTCATCTTCAGCGACTACATGCGGCCCCCGGTCCGCCTCGCCGCGCTGATGAAGGCGCCGGTGATCTACGTGTGGACGCACGACTCGATCGGCCTCGGCGAGGACGGCCCGACGCACCAGCCGATCGAGCAGCTCTCCGCGCTGCGCGCGATCCCCGGCCTCAACGTGGTCCGCCCCGCGGACGCCAACGAGACCGCGGCGGCGTGGAAGGCGGTGCTGGAGGACAACGAGCACCCGTCGGGTCTCGCGCTGACCCGGCAGAACCTGCCGGTGCTCGAAGGCACCAGCGCCGAGGGCGTCGCCAAGGGCGGGTACGTGCTCGCCGAGGCGTCCGGCGCCACCCCGGATGTGGTGCTGATCGCGACCGGCTCCGAGGTCCAGCTCGCCGTCGAGGCGCGCACGAAGCTCGAAGCGGACGGCGTGCCGACCCGGGTCGTGTCGATGCCGTGCGTCGAGTGGTTCGACGCGCAGAGCCAGGCCTACCGCGAGCAGGTGATCCCGTCCTCGGTGAAGGCGAGGGTCTCCGTGGAGGCCGGTATCGCGCAGCCGTGGCACAAGTTCGTCGGCGACCACGGCGAGACCGTTTCCATCGAGCACTTCGGCGCCTCCGCCGACTACCAGACCTTGTTCCGCGAGTTCGGTTTCACCGCGGACGCGGTCGTCGACGCGGCGCGCCGCTCGCTCACCAAGACCAAGAACTCCTGACCTCAAAAGGGGATGAAGCAGTCATGAGCACTACAGACCGGCTCGGCCAGCTTTCCGGCGCGGGCGTCTCGATCTGGCTCGACGACCTCTCAAGGGAGCGCCTGAACTCCGGCAACCTCGCCGGGCTCATCCGCGACAAGCACGTCGTCGGCGTCACCACGAACCCGACGATCTTCGCCAACGCGCTCGCCGACGGCGAGGCCTACGACGAGCAGGTCCGCGAGCTCGCGGCCAGGGGCGCCGGGCTCGACGCCACCGTGCGCGAGCTCACCACGACCGACGTCCGCAACGCGGCCGACCTCTTCCGCGACGTCTACGCCGCCACCGACGGCGTGGACGGCAGGGTCTCGATCGAGGTCGACCCGCGGCTGGCGAAGGACACCGACAAGACCGTCGCCGAGGCGCAGGACCTCTGGAAGACCGTGGACCGGCCCAACCTGCTGGTGAAGATCCCCGCGACGGAGGAAGGCCTCCCCGCGATCACCCGCACGCTCGCCGAGGGCATCAGCGTCAACGTCACGCTGATCTTCTCCGTCGAGCGGTACGAAGCGGTGATCGACGCGTTCTTCGCCGGACTGGAGCAGGCGAAGGCGAACGGCCACGACCTCAAGGGCATCCACTCCGTCGCGTCGTTCTTCGTGTCCCGTGTGGACGCCGAGGTCGACAAGCGGCTGGAGGCCATCGGCACCGAAGAAGCAAAAGCCCTGCGCGGCAAGGCGGCGATCGCCAACGCGCTGCTCGCCTACGACGCCTTCGAGAAGAAGTTCGCGACCGACCGCTGGACGGCCCTGGCAGCCGACGGCGCCAACGCACAGCGTCCACTGTGGGCATCCACCGGCGTGAAGAGCCCGGAGTACTCCGACACCCGCTACGTAGACCAGCTCGTGGTCCGCGACACGGTGAACACCATGCCGGAGAAGACGATGGACGCCACCGCGGACCACGCCGAGATCACCGGTGACACGGTGTCCGGCAAGGGCGCCGAGGCGCAGCGGGTGTTCGACCAGCTCTCCGCGGTGGGCATCGACATCACGGACGTCTTCCTCACGCTCGAAAACGAGGGCGTGGAGAAGTTCGAGAAGTCGTGGAGCGATCTCCTGGAGTCCGTCACCGGCCAGCTCGACAAGGCGAAGGGCTGAACCAGGACCATGGCAGGCGACGAAACGGCAGGGCAGGAAACCGGCGTCGAGATCGTCGACGCCGCGCTGGAAGGAAAAGCGGCCGAGCTGGTCGCGAAGCTGGTCGAGGACGGTGCCGCGTCGAAGCTCGCCGCGCAGGACGCCACGCTGTGGGGACCCGACGCGGAATCCGAGGCGTCGATCCGGCTGTCCTGGACCACGCTGCACAAGAGTTCGCGCCCGCTGATCGGCGAGATCGAGGCGCTGCGCACGGAACTGCAGGCCGAGGGCGTCGACCGGGTGGTGCTGGCCGGGATGGGCGGCTCCTCGCTCGCGCCCGAGGTGATCACCGGGACCGATCAGGTCCCGTTGACCGTGCTCGACACGACCGACGCCGGTCAGGTCTCCGACGCGCTCGCGGGTGATCTCGACCGGACCGTGATCGTGGTGTCGTCCAAGTCGGGCGGCACCGTGGAGACCGACAGCCACCGCAGGATCTTCGCGAAAGCGTTCTCGGACAACGGGATCGACGCCGCGAGCAGGATCGTCGTGGTGACCGACCCCGGCTCACCGCTCGCGGAGCTGGCCGGGAAAGAGGGCTACCGCAAGGTGTTCCTCGCCGATCCGAACGTAGGTGGCCGGTACTCGGCGCTCACCGCGTTCGGGCTGGTGCCCGCCGGTCTCGCGGGCGCGGATGTGGCGCGGCTGCTCGACCAGGCCGCGCTCGCGGCCGGATCGCTCGGCACCGACTCCCCCGAGAACCCGGCGGTGCGGCTCGCCGCGGCGCTGGGCGCGGCGCACGCCGACGGGGCGGAGAAGGTCGTCCTCGCCGACACCGGGTCCGGTATCGCGGGCTTCGCCGACTGGGCCGAGCAGCTCATCGCCGAGTCCACCGGCAAGCAGGGCACCGGGCTGCTGCCGGTGGCCGTCGAAGGCCCGGACGCACCGGGCTTCACCGACGCACGCGCCGACGCCACCCCGGTGGCGATCGGGCCCGCCGACGGCAACGCCAAGATCGCCACCACCGGCTCGCTCGGCGCGCAGATGCTGCTGTGGGAGTTCGCGACCGCGCTCGTGGGCAGGCTGCTCGGGATCAACCCGTTCGACCAGCCCGACGTCGAGGCCGCGAAAAAGGCCGCACGGTCCCTTTTGGACAACCCAGCCGCGCTCGAAGGCGGCGCGGAACCGTCCTCTGTGGATGGTGCGGTGGCGGTCCACCCGTCCGACGGGGTCACCGGCACCGGCTCGCTCGGCGAGATCGTCAAGGCGTTCCTGGGCTCCGCGCCGGAAACCGGCTACATCGCGGTGCAGGCCTACCTCGACCGGCTCGACGACGCCTCGGCCGCGCTGCTGCGCACCGAGATCGCGAAGCGGACCGGCCGCCAGACCACCTTCGGCTGGGGTCCCCGGTTCCTGCACTCGACCGGCCAGTACCACAAGGGCGGCCACCAGAACGGGATCTTCCTCCAGGTCACCGGCGCGGTCGAAGCCGATCTCGCGGTGCCGGACCGGCCGTACACGCTCGGCCAGCTCCAGCACGCGCAGGCACTCGGGGACGGCCAGGTCCTCGCCGAGCACGGCAGGCCCGTGCTGCGCCTGCACTTCACCGACCGCGCCGCCGGGCTCGCCCAGCTGATCTCGGCGATCCAGGAGGCGGTCAAGTGAGCAGGCAGTGGACGAACCCACTGCGGGACCCGCGTGACAAGCGGCTGCCCAGGATCGCGGGGCCGTCCGGCCTGGTGATCTTCGGGGTCACCGGCGACCTGTCCCGCAAGAAGCTGATGCCCGCGATCTACGATCTCGCGCACCGGGGACTGCTGCCCGCCGGGTTCTCGCTCGTCGGGTTCGCCCGCCGGGACTGGGAGCACCAGGACTTCGGCGAACTGGTGCACGACTCGGTCGCCGAGCACGCCCGCACCCCGTTCCGCGAGTCGGTCTGGAACCGGCTCGCGGAGGGGATCCGGTTCGTGCAGGGCAGTTTCGACGACGACGACGCCTTCGACCGGCTCGCGCAGACGGTCAGGGACCTCGACGCCGAGCGCGGCACGGGCGGGAACACGGCGTTCTACCTGTCGATCCCGCCCGGCGCGTTCCCGGTGGTCACCAAGCAGCTCGCCAGGTCCGGCCTGGCGAACGCGGACGAGGACACCTGGCGCAGGGTCGTCATCGAGAAGCCGTTCGGCCACGACCTGAAGAGCGCCAAGGAGCTCAACGGGATCGTCAACGACGTCTTCCCCGAGGAGTCGGTGTTCCGCATCGACCACTACCTCGGCAAGGAGACCGTGCAGAACATCCTGGCGCTGCGCTTCGCCAACCAGATGTTCGAGCCGGTGTGGAACGCCAACTACGTCGACCACGTGCAGATCACCATGGCCGAGGACATCGGCCTCGGCGGCCGCGCGGGGTACTACGACGGCATCGGCGCCGCTCGCGACGTCATCCAGAACCACCTGCTGCAACTGCTCGCCTTCACCGCGATGGAGGAGCCGCTGTCCTTCGAGCCGCGCGCGCTGCGGGCGGAGAAGGTGAAGGTGCTGGCCGCGACGAAGCCGATCGAACCGCTGGACCAGACCACCGCGCGCGGGCAGTACTCGGGCGGCTGGCAGGGCGGCACGAAGGTGCCCGGCCTGTTGCAGGAAGGCGGGTTCGCGAAGGACTCCAAGACCGAGACCTACGCGGCGGTGACGCTGGGCGTGCACAACCGCCGGTGGGCCGGGGTGCCGTTCTACCTGCGCACCGGCAAGCGGCTCGGGCGCAGGGTCACCGAGATCGCGATCGTGTTCAAGCGCGCGCCGCACCTGCCGTTCGACTCCACGGCCACCGAGGAACTGGGCCAGAACGCGCTGGTGATCCGGGTACAGCCGGACGAGGGCGTGACACTGCGGTTCGGCTCGAAGGTGCCCGGCACCACGATGGAGGTCCGCGACGTCACGATGGACTTCGGCTACGGCCACGCGTTCACCGAGTCCTCGCCGGAGGCCTACGAGCGGCTGATCCTGGACGTGCTGCTCGGCGAGCCGTCGCTGTTCCCGGTCAACGAAGAGGTCGAGCTGTCCTGGAACATCCTCGACCCGATCCTCGACCACTGGGCCAAGAAGGGCGAGCCGGAGACCTATCCCCCCGGCTCGTGGGGACCACCGTCGGCCGACGAGATGCTGGCACGCGACGGCCGGAACTGGAGGCGTCCGTGATCATCGATCTGCCATCCACCACGACTTCGCAGCTCAACAAGAAGATGGTCGAACTGCGCGAGCGCGGCGGCGCCGTGGCGCTGGGCAGGGTGCTCACCCTGGTCATCGTCGCGGACGACGACGACAAGCTCGAAGAGGCCATCGACGCCGCCAACGAAGCGAGCCGCGAGCACCCGTCCCGGGTGATCGTGGTCGCGAAGGGTTCGCGGACCGCGGCGGCGAGGATCGACGGCCAGATCAGGGTCGGCGGTGACGCGGGCGCCAGCGAGGTGATCGTGCTGCGCCTGTACGGGCCGCTCGCCGCGCAGGGGCAGAGCGCGGTCGTGCCGCTGCTGCTGCCGGACGCGCCGATCGTCACCTGGTGGCCCGGCACCGGCCCGAAGGCGCCGGCGAAGGACCCGCTCGGCGAGCTGGCGCAGCGGCGGATCACCGACTCCGCCGCCGAGCGCAACCCGATCAGGGCGCTCACCACCCGCTCGAAGTCCTATGTGGAGGGTGACACCGACCTGGCGTGGACGCGGCTGACGCACTGGCGCGCCCAGCTCGTGTCGGCGCTCGACCTCCCGCCGTACGAGAAGGTGCAGTCGGCGACCGTGACCGGCGAGGCGGACTCCCCGTCCACCGAACTGCTCGCGGGCTGGCTCGCGGCCTACCTGAAGGTGCCGGTCAAGCGCGTCAAGACGAGCAGCGCGCAGGGCATCGTGTCGGTTTCGCTCGAACGCCGGTCCGGCACGGTGGAGCTGCACCGGCCCGACGGCCGCGTCGGCATGCTGACCCAGCCGGGCCAGCCGACGAGGCGGATCGCGCTGCAGCGCAGGGACACCAAGGACTGCCTGGTGGAGGAGCTGCGCAGGCTCGACCCGGACGAGATCTACGAAGCCTCGCTCGGCGGGCTCGGCAAGTTCGCCGCGGGGACCGCGAAGGCGACCGCCCCGAAGTCGAGCGCGACGAAGAAGAAGCCCACCACCACCACGCCCGCGGCCGCCGCGGCCGCGGCCCCGGCCGGAAAGGGCAAGTCGTGAGCAAGACCGAGGTCGTCGTCTACGCGAACACCGAGCTGCTCGCCGCCGCGGCGGCGGCGAGGCTGGTCACCAAGCTGGTCGACGTGCAGGCGGCCAAGGGGTCCGCGTCGCTCGTGCTCACCGGCGGCGGTACCGGGATCGCGGTGCTGGAGCAGCTCCGCGACTCCCCCGCGCGCGACGCCGTCGACTGGTCGCGGCTGGACGTCTACTGGGGCGACGAGCGGTTCGTCCCCGCGGACAGCGACGACCGCAACGAGAAGCAGGCACGCGAGGCGCTGCTCGACCACGTGCCGCTGGACCCGGCGCGGGTGCACGCGATGGCGCCGTCGGACGGCGAGTTCGGCGACGACCCGGAGGCGGCCGCCGCGGCGTACGCGGAGGTACTGGCGAAGAACGCGAAGCCGGAGGACCACGGCGACGTGCCGTCGTTCGACATCACGCTGCTCGGCCTCGGCGGCGAGGGGCACACCGCGTCGGTGTTCCCGGAATCGCCCGCGGCGTACGAGGCCGAACGGACCGTGGTGGCCGTGCGGAACTGCCCGAAACCGCCGCCGACCCGGGTCTCGCTGACCCTGCCGACGATCAGGCGCTCGCACGACGTGTGGCTGATGACCGGGGGCGAAGCGAAGGCCGACGCGGTGGCGCTGGCGCTCTCCGGTGCGGGCGAAGTGCAGCTGCCGGTCGCGGGCGCCCGCGGTCAGCGGCGGACGCTGTGGCTGCTCGACCGGGCCGCCGCCGGCAAGCTCACCAAGGTGTACCGCCCCCCGATCTCCTGACCGCTCGGTTTTCCACCCGCGATGGCACTTCGCTAAATACGCGGGCGTACGGGGGGCTGTTCATGCGCGTCGATTCAGGCGACTGGGTGGCGGACGTATGAGGCCCTCCGCCCTGAAGGACGCCTTCGGGGAATCTGACGCCGCATTCTCGCCCCTCACGGCGCGGAGCATGCCGGGGCTGATGCCCCGAAGGTGCCCTTCACGGCATCAGATTCCCCCAGGGGCACCTTCAGCTCATGAGCGCGGGAGCGGAGCAGATCGCGCGAGCGGGGCAGGCTCGTGAGGGCCGCATTCGCGGCGGTGAGGCCCCATTAGGCCGCTTCCAGGCATGCGGGCCCGTCATCCCGTTCGCGCATGCCCTGAAGGTGACCTTCGCGGCGTCCATGCCCCCAAGGTGCCCTTGAGGGCATAAGCGCTGCCACGGCGCCCGCCGCGAGGGCCGGGTTCGCGGCGTCAGATTCCCCGAAGGCCGCCTTCAGGGCGTTGACGGATCCCACCCCGCCCGATCACCCGGCCTGAACGTCCGCCACATCGCGGCCATCTTGACTAGTGAGCTTCTCACTAGTACGTTCATCACTATGAGTCCGGTGAAGCGTCCCTCTCCGCTCTTGTTCGTCGTGCTCGGGCTGCTGCTCGAAGCTCCGATGCACCCGTACGAGATGCAGCGCCTGCTGAAGGAGCGCCGCAAGGAACGGGTCGTCGCACTCGACCAGCGAAGCAGCTTTTACCAGGCGATCACGCGGCTCGAACGGGACGGGCTGATCGAGGTGAGCGAGGTCGTGCGGGATCCGGCGCGACCGGAGCGAACCGTCTACGCGATCACCGCGCTCGGCCGCACGACGTTCCAGGACTGGCTGCGCACCATGCTTTCCGCGCCGAGGGACGTCTTCCCGGAGTTCCCGGTGGCGATCGCGTACCTGCCCCTGCTCGACGTCGAGGATGCGCTTTCCCTGTTGGAGACGCGGCGCGAAGCGCTCCAAGCACGGCTCGCCGACACCGAGCGGGCGCTGTCGGAGGGCAAGGCGGCCCTCCCCCGGCTCATGCTGCTCGAAGAAGAGGTCCAGCGCGCCGTCGTCGCGGCGGAGCTGGACTGGCTCGATTCCCTGATCGACGACATCCGCGGCGGTGAGCTGACCTGGTCGGCCGAGCTGGTCGCCGCGGAGATCGCGCGGCTCAGTCCGCCGAGCGCCGACTGACCCACTTTCGTTTTCCCGCACCGAACACCTGGGGAGCCCTGTCATGCCCGAAAAACCCTTCCACGTCCTGATCATCGGCGCCGGCACCGGCGGGATGGCGCTGGCGCACGCGCTCAAGAACAACGGCGTGAGCGTCGCCGTCTACGAACGCGACCGCACGCGCGTCGACTTCCTGCAGGGCCATCGCGTCGGCATCAACCCGGAGGGCACACGGGCGCTGCGGGCATGCCTGTCGCCCGAACTGTTCGACACCTTCGTCGCGACCTGTGCCGCGCCGATGCGTCGCGGCAACCTCTACACCGAGAAGCTGACCGAGCTGATCTCGCTCGAGTTCCCGCTCGACCGCGACGCGCTGGACAGCGAGAAGTCCGTCAGCCGCGTGACGCTGAAACAGCTCCTGCGCACCGGCGTCGACGACATCCTGCACTTCGGCAAGTACTTCACCCACTACGAGCACGAAGCCGACGGCCGGATCACCGCGCACTTCGAGGACGGCTCCACCGCGACCGGCGACGTGCTCGTCGCCGCGGACGGCACCCGGTCCCGCGTGCGCGAGCAGTACCTCCCGCACGCCACGCTCGACGACGCCGAGATGGCCGGCGCCGCGGGGAAGGTGCCGCTCGACGACGAGGTCCGCGCACTGCTCCCGCCGCACATGACCGAGGGCATGTCGATCATCCTCGCGCCGCGCGGCCGGTTCTTCATCCTGCACACCATGGAGTTCCCGTGGGACGAGCACCGGAGGCCGAAGAACGGCATCGGCGAGCAGGACGCCGACCTGCTCGCCGCGTGGCCTGGCCTGCAGTTCGACAACACCACCGACCACCTGATCTGGGGCATCGCGCTGCCACCGGGGCTCAGCCCGGCCGGGCTCGCGGAGGCAGCGGGCGAAGAGGTCATCGAGATCGCGAAGGAGATGGCGGCGGGCTGGTCCCCGGTGCTGCACCGGCTCTTCGAGCTGAGCGATCCCACCACCTGCGCGGTGTCCACCCGCCAGTCGACCTCGGTGCCGGTCCCGGCATGGGAAACCAGCACGGTGACGCTGCTCGGCGACGCGATCCACACCATGACGCCCGGCCGCGGCGTCGGCGCGAACACCGCGCTCAAGGACGCCCGGCTGCTCGCCGAGCGGCTCGTCGCGGCGCACCGGGGCGAAACCGGGCTCGTCGAGGGCATCCACGAGTACGAGGCGCAGATGATCGAGTACGGGTTCGACGCGGTCCGCGAGTCGCTGAAGTTCTACGGCAAGGACAACCCGCTCAACGGCCGCGTCGGCGGCAGGACGCTGCTCGCCCTGTTCCGCGGCGGCGCCAGGACGGTCCAGGCGCTCCCCCCGCTGAAGCGCAAACTGGTCCACCGCATGCTCGCCGGCCGCGGCGCGCGCACACCGGACCGGCCAGGCCGGTCATCCACCCGCTGAACGCGGCAAGCGGGCTGTCGATCGCTTGGCGAGGCAGCGCCGCGCAGCCGATCGGCGCGACGTGCCGCCCACGGTGTCGTGCCCTCGTGCGCTGTGGTGTCCGGGTCTGGTCAGTGCTGGTCGCCGAGGTTCCGCAGGATCTTCTGCGCCGCCGGGACCAGCGAGGCGTTGGCCTCGGCCACGGTGATGCCGTTGGGATGGCCGTCGTGGTCGGCAAGGTAGAGCTCGAAGGCGAACCGGCCCTTGCGGAAGATCAGTGCCCCCTCGGTCTTGACCGACATGGTGTCGGTCATGATCTGGGATTCGTCACCGACCGGGGCCGCGGCCGGCTGGCCGCCGTGGGCGCCCGCGGTGTTCTCCACGTACTTCTTGGCACCGTCTTCGGAAAGGTAACTGGTCACCTCCAGCGACAATCCCTTGCGGGACAAGGCGTCATCGGTTCCGGTACCGCGCTCGCACTCGAGCTGCACGTAGTTGTACGCCTGCTCGTCGTGCGGGAACCGCACCGCGCCGATCGCCGTCCCCGGCATCTCCGCCACCAGCGGTGAGACCTCGGCACCGGTGGCGGGGCCGACCGCGTCCGGGGTGAGCAGCGGGCAGGGCTGTAGCGCCTGCTCCGGGAAGACCGGGCTGTCGTAGGTGATCGTGGAGGGCCCGGCGGGTGCCGCAGCCTGCGTCTCGAGGTTCTTCGCGATCCGGGCGGCGAGATCCTGCAACTGGGGCGCGTACCCGCCCGCGGTCAACGAAAAGTCGACGCTGACCACCGTTTTGCCCAGGACCAGGATCGCTTCACCGGTGGCGTCGGCCGGATTGCCCGCCGGGCGCCGCTGCGAATACACCTTGACCGATCCCATGTTCTGCTTGGCGGGGTACTTGTCGAAGCCGGTACCGGCGCCGGGGATGTAGCCGGGCTGGGAAACCGCGACCGCCAAGGTGTCGTTGGTGCCGCCGTCCGGGCCGAGGAGCCCGTAGTTGCACTTGTTCAACGCGAGGGTCCCGGCGTGCGAGAAGTTCTGGCTGCCCGCCTTCACCGGCCCGATGCCGTCCGCGGCCAGGTAGATCCGCTGGAAGTTCACCACGTTGGGATCCGGCCGTGCGTCGACGCGGATGCCGAGCGCGGTCAAGTCGTCGAGCGACAGCAGCGCGCACGCCTGGACGACCGGCTGGCCGCCGTGGTTCACCGCCTGCGGATTCGGCTGCTCCTTAAGCGGAGCGGCATCGGCGACCGACGAGCTGTCGGCGTAACCGGGCCGCTGGACGGTCTGGCCGTCCCCGGAACCTTGCTGCCGCTGCTCGCCCTGGCCGGAATCGGTGTGGTTCAGGACCACCGAGAGACCGATGACGACCACGACCACGACCGCACAGAGGGAAAGAACCCACATTCGCACCTTGTTGCTCATGCACTTCCTCGTAACGAAAATCCAAAGAACAGGTCAATTCACGGTGAAGGAGCGGGACGGCCGCCACCGGCACCCGCCCCGGCTCATCCTCCACAATGGACATACATCCCGTGCGGCGCTCAGCGGATGACGCTGGTGAGCCACTTCCGGTAGCACGCGACACCGGTGTCGATGCCGGACGCCGGCCCCGGAGCGCGTGCGCTCATGTCGGGTACCTCTTCCCCAGTCTATCTGTGTAAGACTCACACAGTTTATCGGGCAGGCACATCCCCGGCAAGATCGAACAAGCCGCACATACTCACTCGGTGACATGTTGAACACAAAGAGTTACAAGACCGACGGTTCACACGCGCTCAGACGGTCATCACCCAAATGGCCTAGAACATTGGAAACGGACATCTGTTCCATAACTCTGGGTGAAACTTACCATCCACTCACACCGCTTCGTTAGCATCCGCACATTTGTTCAGAGCTGCGCGTCCCGTTCGGCCCTTGAGCACATCTCCTCATCAAGTCCACAAGACGAGTGAGGTCCAGTGATGAGCACAGAGGGACTCTCCATACCCGGAATCTCAGTCGGCCGCCCCGGCGCGGGGGTGGCCGACCGGATACGCCACCGGAACAGAACTACGCTGCTCGACGCCGTGCGGCAGCGCATGACGCCGCTGCTCCTCATCATCTTCGCGATCATGATCGCGGTGCTCGACGTGTGGCTCGGGATGCCGAAGAACGCACCGGGGTATTCGATCGCGCTCTCCGCGGCGGCCTGCCTCGCGCTCCCGCTGGGACGCTGGCTGCCCTTCGCGGGCGTGGTCGCCACGGTGCCCGGTTTCCTGACCGGCTGGTCGCAGCTCGCGGCCATGATCGCGCTCGGCATGCTCGCCACCCGCAAGCAGTTCCACTGGCAGACCTGGGCCGGCGCGGGGCTCGTCTGGATGTGCCGGTTCGTGAAGTGGCCGCTCACCGAGTTCGCCGACATGAGCTGGCGGGCGCACGTGCTCGACGCGATCTACGGCGTGCTCGTCGCCGGTATGCCGGTGGCGCTCGGCCTGCTGATCTGCGCCAGGTCGGAGCTGTCCCAGCGGCTCGCCGAACTGGCCACGAGCCGGGTCCGCGAGCGGCGGCTGCACGCCGACGCGGTGCGAGCCGAAGAGCGGGCGCGGCTGGCCCGCGAGATGCACGACGTGGTGTCCCACGACATCACCCTGATCGCGATGCAGGCGGGCATCCTGGCGAACGCGGACGCCCCCGGCGCCTCTCCGGAGGCGAGGCAGACCGCGCAGATCATCCGTCAACTGAGCACCAGAACGCTCGAAGAACTGCGATCACTCGTTGGAGTGTTGAGGTCTGGAGTGGAGGACGACGGACCTCAACCAGGAGTCACCGAACTGTCGGAGCTGATCAGAGGATGTGACGTGCCGGTGCAGCTCAGCGTCGAGCGGATCCCCGACGCGCTGCCCAACAAGGTTTCCGCGGCGGCCTACCGGACCGTCCAGGAATGCCTGACCAACGTGCACAAGCACGCCCCCGGCGCGACGGCGATCGTGCAGGTGATCGGTGACGAGGGCGCGCTCCGCGTCGAGGTCCGCAACGAAGGGGCACGGCAGCCCGCGACGTTCCTGCCCTCCGGTGGCTACGGCCTGACCGGGATGGCGGAGCGGGCACGGCTGCTCGGCGGCAGCTTCGAGACGGCGGCGACCAAGGACGGCGGGTTCGAGGTGCGGGCCCGCTACCCCATCGCTACCTGAATACGGGCGCGGAAAAAGGGCCGGGCGGATCAGGAATCCGCCCGGCCCTTTCTCGTCGAGCCGGAGAAATCAGATCTCGCGACGCTGCCGCAGGCGTTCGAGCGCCTCAGCGAGAATGGCCTCGCCGTCGGCATCGCTGCGACGTTCCTTCACGTATGCGAGGTGGGTCTTGTAGGGCTCGGTCCTCGGCGCCGCGGGTGGGTTCTGCTCGTCCTGCCCGCCGGGAAGACCGCACCGCGGGCAATCCCACTCCTCGGGAATTTCGGCGTCCATCGAGAACGACGGCTGTGCCTCGTGCCCGTTGGCGCACCAGTAGGAAATCCGCCGGCGCGGAGCGGACTCGCCGCGTTCCGACTCACCCGAAGGACCGGCACCGACCCTGGTGCCTCGAATCGCGTTACCGCCAACCATGAATCCTCACAGTGTCTGATTCAAGACGCGCGTCGACTCGCGCCCTGCACGGCCGAGCTGACCGTGGAATCGGCGGCGCACCCCCCTAGGCACGCCCGGTGTACTCAGACCTTCTCAGACCTTCAGCAACAGGCC
Organism: Amycolatopsis minnesotensis; assembly: GCF_039529815.1. Lineage (NCBI taxonomy): Bacteria > Bacillati > Actinomycetota > Actinomycetes > Pseudonocardiales > Pseudonocardiaceae > Amycolatopsis > Amycolatopsis minnesotensis. Next base: position 117,440 of record NZ_BAAANN010000027.1, read on the forward strand.
GAGACCCACGATGCTGATCAGCCAGACGGCGCCGAGCAGCAGGGTGATGCGGTCGAGGTTCTTCTCGGCCACGCTCGAGCCGGACAGGCTCGATTGCATACCGCCACCGAACAACGACGACAGACCGCCACCACGGCCACGGTGTAGCAGCACCGCGACAACCAGGAACGTGCTGGTGACGATCAACAGGATCTGCAGGAAAAGCTTCATCTCGTCCTCTGTGTCCGCGAAGGTCTGAGGTGTCAGATTACCGGTTACCGACCCGTTCAGGGCAGCGGCCCACCCGCTGCCATCGCACAGAGTTTGGTGAACTCGTCGGCGTCCAGGCTCGCACCGCCGACCAGCGCACCGTCGATGTTGTCGCATTTGACCAGATCGCCGATATTGCCCGACTTCACCGAGCCGCCGTAGAGCACCCTGACCTCGTCCGCGACCTCCGCGCCGTACTTCTCCGCGAGCGCGGCCCGCAGCGCGGCGCACACCTCCTCGGCGTCCGCCGGGGTGGCCACCCGCCCGGTGCCGATCGCCCACACCGGCTCGTAGGCGACGACCACGGTCTTGACCTGCTCGGCCTTGAGGCCCTTGAGCCCGGCCAGCAGCTGCGCCGTGGTGTGCGCGATGTGCTCGCCTGCCTCGCGGACCTCGAGCTGCTCGCCGACGCACAGGATCGGGGCGACGCCGTGCTTGACGGCCGCCCGCACCTTCTTGTTGACCAGCTCGTCGCCCTCGGCGTGGTACTCGCGGCGCTCCGAGTGCCCGACCGTCACGTAGCTGCAGCCCAGCTTCGCCAGCATCGGGCCGGACACGTCGCCGGTGTAGGCGCCGGAGTCGTGCGGCGACAGGTCCTGCGCGCCGTAGGTGAGCTTGAGCTTGTCGCCGTCGGTCAGCGTCTGCACCGTGCGGATGTCGGTGAACGGCGGCAGCACCGCCACATCGACCTTCGCGTAGTACTTTTCCGGCAGCGAGAAGGCGATCTTCTGCACCAGCGCGATAGCCTCGATGTGGTTGTTGTTCATCTTCCAGTTGCCCGCGATGAACACCTTGCGCGCCATCAGGAATCCTCTCCCAGCACCGAAACGCCCGGCAATTCCTTGCCCTCGAGGTATTCCAGCGACGCGCCGCCGCCGGTCGAAATGTGCGAGAAGCCGTTCTCCGGCAGGCCGAGCCGGCGCACCGCGGCAGCGGAGTCACCACCGCCGACGACCGTGAACGCCTCGCTGGCCACGAGCGCCTCGGCGACCGCCTTGGTGCCACCGGCGAAGGACTCGAACTCGAACACGCCCATCGGACCGTTCCAGAACACCGTCTTCGCGTCGGAAAGCTTGCCCGCGAACAGTTCCTGGGTCTTCGGGCCGATGTCGAGGCCCTGCCGGTCGGCCGGGATCGCGGTCGCGTCGACGACCTCGAACTCCGCGTCCTCGGCGAACCGCGTCGCGGCGAGCACGTCGATCGGCAGTACCAGTTCGACGCCGCGCTCCTTCGCGTCGGCGAGGAAGCCCTTGACCTGGTCGAGCTGGTCGGCCTGCAGCAGCGACTGGCCGACCTCGTGGCCCTGCGCCTTGAGGAAGGTGTACGCCATGCCGCCGCCGATGAGCAGGCGGTCGACCTTGGTGAGCAGGTTGGCGATCACGCCGAGCTTGTCCGAGACCTTCGCGCCGCCGAGCACGACCACGTACGGCCGCGCCACGTCGTCGGTCAGCTTCTTCAGCACCTCGAGCTCGGCGAGCACCAGCCCGCCGGTGTAGGCCGGCAGTGCGCGCGCGACGTCGTAGACCGAGGCCTGCTTGCGGTGCACGACACCGAAGCCGTCGGACACGAAGGCACCACCGGGCACCAGCGCGGCCAGTTCGGCGGCCAGCGCCTCGCGCTCACCGGCGTCCTTGCTGGTCTCGCGCGCGTCGAAGCGCACGTTCTCCAGCAGCGCGACCTGGCCGTCCGCCAGGCCGCCGACGGTCTTCTTCGCCGACTCGCCCACCAGGTCACCGGCGAGCGGCACCTCGGCGCCGAGCAGCTCGCCGAGCCGCTCGGCGACCGGGGCCAGCGAGAACTCCGGGTCCGGCTCGCCCTTCGGGCGCCCGAGGTGCGCGGTCACCACGACCTTCGCGCCCGCGTCGGCGAGGCGCTTGAGGGTCGGGAGGGCGGCTCGCACACGGCCATCATCGGTGATGGTCTTCCCGTCGAGGGGGACGTTCAGGTCGGAGCGCACCAGCACGAACCGTCCCGAAACATCCCCGCCCAGCAGGTCTTCGAGAGTCTGCACAGTCATCTTTCGGTTCAGGAGAGCTTCGAGCCGACGAGCTTGACCAGGTCCGCGAGGCGGTTCGAGTAGCCCCACTCGTTGTCGTACCAGCCGACGACCTTGACCTGGTTGCCGATGATCTTCGTCAGCGGCGAGTCGTAGATGCAGGACGCCGGGTCGGTGACGATGTCCGAGGACACGATCGGGTCGGTGCTGTAGCGGAGGATGCCCTTGAGCGGGCCGTCGGCGGCGGCCTGGTACGCGGCGTTGATCTCGTCGAGCGTGGCGCTCTTCTTCAGCGTCACGGTCAGGTCGGTGGCCGAGCCGGTCGGCACCGGGACGCGCAGCGCGTAACCGTCCAGCTTGCCGAGCAGTTCCGGCAGCACCAGGCCGATCGCCTTCGCGGCACCGGTCGAGGCCGGCACCACGTTCAGCGCGGCGGCGCGGGCGCGGCGCAGGTCCTTGTGCGGCCCGTCCTGCAGGTTCTGGTCCTGCGTGTACGCGTGGATCGTGGTCATCAGGCCCTGCTCGATCCCGAAGGCGTCGTTCAGGACCTTGGCCAGCGGGCCGAGGCAGTTGGTGGTGCACGACGCGTTCGAGATGATCGTCTGCGAGCCGTCGTACTTGTCGTCGTTCACGCCGAGGACGACGGTGAGGTCCTCGCCCTTGGCCGGCGCGGAGATGATGACCTTCTTCGCGCCACCGGCGATGTGCGCCTTCGCGGCGTCGGCGTTGGTGAAGAAGCCGGTCGACTCGACGACGACGTCCACGCCGAGGTCGCCCCACGGCAGGTTCGCCGGGTCGCGCTCGGCGAACGCCTTGATGGTCTTGCCGCCGACGACGATGCCCTCGTCGCTGACGGAGACCTCCTCGGGGAAGCGGCCGAGGATGCTGTCGTACTTGAGCAGGTGCGCCATGGTCGCGACGTCGCCGAGGTCGTTGAACGCGACGACCTCGATGTCGTGGCCAGCGGCCTGCACGGCACGGAAGAAGTTGCGCCCGATCCGGCCGAAGCCGTTCACACCTACGCGAACCGTCACTGCTGCCACTCCTCTGGTGGTCGACCGGGGCACGACCCCGGTGAAAGACTGCGGACTCGCGGCCACCCTAGCGTGCTGGCCTGCGGCTCCTTGACTGCCCCGACGAGACTTCCACCACTCGCGTCACCGGTCAAGAATCGATCAAGAAATCGATCAAGATGAGGCCAGCTCGCGCTCCAGCGGCGTCCGGAACTTCGGTGTCACCCTGGTCTCCCCCAACCATCGGGTGAGCCGGTCCGCCTCCGCCCCGATCGCCGCTTCCGCCTCGGCACCGACGCCGGACAGCAGCCGGAACACGACCTCGCCGCCGGGCCGCTGCGCCCACCCGCCGACGATCCGGCCGTCGCTCCACACGCTGGGCCCGATGTTCCCGGTGCGGTCGAACAGCGCCTCCTTGTGCTCGCCGAGGTACCAGCCGCGGTCCGACCAGCCCATCGGCGTCGGGTCCAGCGCGGGCAGCAGGGCCACCCAAGGCGGCTGCTCCGCGACCGGTGCGGTGTCATCAACGTCATCGGCGAGCACGATCCCCTGCTGCCCGTCGAGATCGGCTTCCACCACGTCGAGCCGGGCGAGCGCCTTCTTCGCCTGCGCCGCCGTCCACCCCGTCCACCAGCGGAGATCGGTGACCGGCGCCGGTCCGAACGCGCGCAGCCAGCGCTTCGCCAGTTCGGCGCGGGCGTCTTCGGCTTGCCACTCCGGCAGCGCGGAGCCGAGCCAGCCTTCGATCGTCGACCACCGGTACTGCGTGCTCAGCCACGATCCCCTCGGCCTGCCGCGCACCGCCCTGCCGGTGGCGGCGAGCAGGAACAGCACGCGGCTGGTGATCGCGCCGACCGACTCGTACGGCTTTCCCGGCGCCATCCGCAGCTGCTGCTTCAGCCTCGGTTCGTCCGCGGTCAGGTCCTGGGCGAACGCCGCACCGCGCTTCCCCAGTGCCCGCGCCGCCGACTCCACCACCTCGGCGAGCCAGGCTTCGGCGTCGGCCACCGGTTCCGGGTGGCCCAGTTCGGTGAGGTGCTTGACGAGGTGGCGGTGCTCCTTCACGGCGACGTCGTCGGTGCACGCGGCCTGCACGATCCCGGCCGTCTCGACGTCGAAGACGAACACCGTGCGCCGCATGCCGAGCATCCGGACGAGCGCGCGATCCTCGTACAGCGCGCGCTCGACGTCGGGCACCGTGCCCGGCGAGCGCGCGGCTACGGTGAGGTACACCGTCGCCGGGTCGGTCGCGTGCAGCGCGAGCAGGCTCGCGGTGATCTCCTCCGGCGAGGGGCCCGGCGCGGCGAGGTGGTGGCGGACGCCGAGGCGGGCACGCCGCTGCGCGGCGCCGATCTTGACGGGTTTCGGGCTCACTCGGCTTTCCTACCACCGGGCACCGACGGCCCCCATGACCACGAAAGGGTGTCGAACAGGCACTTCCCAGCGTTCGCGGGCCGATCACGACCCGTCGCTCCACAAGATCCACTAGCTTTCGCCGTATGCGCTGGGAAGCAGATGTCGTGATCGTCGGTGGCGCCGTCGCCGGAGCCAGCACCGCGCACGCACTCGCTTCGCTCGGCGTGTCTTCGGTGCTGCTGGAACGCGCGGAGAGCTTTCCCGAACTCAACCGCGGCGACGTCCTCCAGCCGCTGTCGCTCGGCCTGCTGGACAACTGGGGCGTGCTGCCCTCGATCGAAGCGATGGGCGGCTACGAGGTCGTGGCGTCCGGCTTCTTCCACCGCGAACACGGTTTCCTCGGTGAGTGGGGGTTCACCGACCTCGACACCGCGCACCCGCACCAGACCGTGCTGCGGCACACGAACCTGCACCGCGCCCTGTACGCCGCCTTCGCCGGGCGAACCGATCTCGTATCAGTGCGGCGTGGCGCGCGGGTGGCCTCGCCCCTGTACGACGACACGGGTGAAGTGCTGCGAGGAGTCACCGGCACGATCGCCGGGGAACCCTTCGAAGCGGTCGGACAGGTCGTCGTCGCCGCCGATGGCGCCGCGTCGGCACTTCGCCGGGCGGCGGGCATCGGATTCGAGGAGCGCCACACCTACGCCCACGAATACCTGATGCCCATCTGCCCCCGCCCTGCCGTGCCCGAACTCGACCACCGCACCATGCGGTACGTCGGCGCGGAAGGTCTCACGATGATCATCCCGCTCGACGGCGGTACCGAGGTGCGGGTGCCGTTCCAGATCCCGGTCGCCGAGGAGTCCCGCTGGCGTGCGCTGTCCGCACCGGAGCTGTGGAAGCGCATGGTGGCGCGCGCACCGGTCCTCGAAAGCGCGCCGGGGCCGGTGCGGGGCGGCTGGCACAGCTACCGCATCCACCTGCGCCACGCGGAGCGTTACGTGCGGGGCAGGCTGTGCCTCGTCGGAGAAGCGGCGCACGTCATCCCGCCGACGGTGGCGCAGGGCATGAGCTTGGCGATGCTCGACGCGGACGTGCTCGCCGCGGTCATCCGGCGCGGCCTCGACGGCGGCGGGGTCGAACGCGAGCTGGAGCTTTACGACCGGTTGCGCCGCCCGGCGAACGAACTGGCGCTGGCCGCGTCGCACGAACAGACGCTGGCACAGGCCGCGACCGGTCCCGCGGTGGACGAGCACGTGCTCTCCGACTACGCGTGGCTGGCCGACCCCCGGCGCTGCCGTGAGGTCGCCGAACGGGTCGCGGGCCTGGCCAACACGACGGCCGAACAGCTGGGAATCCTCGATGTGCCGGGAGGTACTCACCCGTGACGGAGGACCGCGCCACGCGGATCGGCGCACGGATCGACCGGCTCCCGGTCTCCCGGCTGGCCGTGCGCGCGCGGTTGCTCATCGGCGCCGTGACCTTCTTCGACGGCTTCGACCAGCTCCTGATCGCCTACGCACTGCCCGCGCTGCGTGGTCAATACCGGTTGGACACCGCGACCACGACGTTCACCATCACCGTCGGTTCGGTGGGGATGCTCGTGGGAGCGCTGCTCACCGGCAGGCTGGCCGACCGGTTCGGCCGGGTCCCGGTCGTGGCGCACTGCCTGCTGCTGTACTCCCTCAGCAGCCTGCTCGCCGCGTTCGCACCGAACATCGAATGGCTTCAGGCCGCCCGTTTCCTCCAGGGCATCGGCATCGGGGGCGAGGTACTGGTGGCCGCCACCTACATCAGCGAGATCATCGGCGCCCGCACGCGCGGCCGGTTCGTGCTGGTCTACGAACTGGCTTTCGTCGCAGGGCTCGCGGCGGCCGCGCTGGTGTCCGCGTGGGTGGTGCCGTCGTTCGGCTGGCGAGCCCTGTTCGGGGTGGGCGCGGTGCCGGTGTTCCTCGTACTGGGCCTGCGCCGGATTCCCGAATCGCCCCGGTGGCTGGCGGCGCGAGGCCGGTTCGACGAGGCTGAAGCGGTGCTCGGGCGCTTCGAATCGGCGGCACGCGACCAGTTCGGCCCGCTGCCCGAAATCGCGCCGCCACCACCCGTGACCACCACCGGTGAGACGGGTGCGCGCGAGCTGTTCCGCGGCCCGTACCTGCGCCGCACGATCGTGGTTTCCGTGCTGTGGTTCGTGGCGTTCCTGGTGAACTACGGCCTCACCTCGTGGCTTCCGACGATCTACACCAGCGTCTACCACCTCGACGTGCACACCTCGCTGCTCTACAGCGTGCTCACCACGGTCGCCGGGTTGGTGGGCTGCGTCGTGATCGCGGTGACCGTCGACCGGTTCGGCAGGCGCGCCGGGCTCGTGACAGGACTGCTCGGCACGGTGGTGGTGCTCGGTGCGGCCGCGCTGACCGCACCCGCGACCGCACCGGGCGTGCTGCTGTTCGTGTCGACGGCCGCGATCTTCGTCTTCGCCGTGAACCTGGCGCTGAACCTGTACGGCCCGGAGCTGTACCCGACCCGCGCGCGTGCCGCGGGCGCGAGCATCGGCGGCGTGTTCGCACGGCTCGGGGTGATCGCCGGGCCGATCGTCACCGGGGCCCTCGTCGGTACGGGCGGTGGGATCGCCGCGGTTTTCGGCGTGCTCGCCGTGGCGAGCGCACTGGGGTGCGGCACGGTCGCGTTGTTCGGCGTCGAAACCGCACGGCGGCCGCTGGAGGTCCTCTCACCCTGATCGGCCGGGGCCGGCCAGGACGCGGTCAGCTTCCCGGCTTGACGAACAGCCTGGTCGCCGAGATCCGCGCCGTGCCGTCCGCCTCGGCGAGCTCGTCGAGCTGGTTGCGGATGGTCGCGTCCACGGACAGGTACTTCCGGCCTGCCCGCAGGTCGGCGTCGTTGCGCAGGCGGACGATGAGCGGGAATTCGCTCAGCGCGCCGGCGTCGAACAGGCCCGTGGTGTAGATCAGCTGGACGCCGAGCGCCGAGGCGACGACCCGCTGCAGTTCCAGCAGGTACCCGGCGGAGGCGCGGCCGATCGGGTTGTCCAGGAACAGCACGCCGGAGTGCCGGTTGCGCATCCGGCCGCGGTTGTTCGCGCGCAGCGCGGCGAGCGTGCAGTACAGGATGATCGCCGCGGTGAGCTGCTGCCCGCCGGAGAACACGTCCCTGATCTCGGACACCCGCTGCCGCTCGGTCCGCAGCACCGAGTCCGGCTTGAGCATGTCGACCCGGAATCCCTTGGGCACGGCGGCCTGCACGCCGCGCAGGACGAGCGACATGCCGTCGCGCTTGACGTCGCGGCCATCGCCGGTCTTGCCGATCGCGGCCTCGTCCACGACCTGGCCGAGGCTTTCGGCGAGCACGTTCTCCTCGGGGTCGGCGAACCGGATGCGCAGGAACTCCTGCCCCGACCAGTCGCCGAGCCCTTCCGGGAGGCGGGAAAGCCGCTGCGCCGAGCGGAGCAGGCGCAGCGCGCCGTCGACCATGCCCTGCAGCCTCGCCACGATCCCGGACCGGTGCCGGTCGATCTGCGCGAGATCGTCGGTGAGGGTGCGCAGCCGGGGGCGCAGCGCGGTCGTCCATTCGGCGGCGTTGCCGGGCAGGCTGTCGCGGCGCACCGAGATGATCTGCTGGCGCACCGGGCTGCTGAGCTTCTCGAACTGCTTCTCGGTGGCGTACTGGGCGAGCGCGTCGGCGGCGGCGCGAACCCGTTTCTCCGCCTTGTCGACCGCGGCATCCGCCTCGGTGAGCGTCGAAGCGAGCCTGCTGTGCCGGGACTGCGCCGAGTCGACGTCCCCGTCGAACGGGTTCCGGTCGTCGTCATCATCATCGGCGACGAGATGGGCCATGGATTCGGCGAGGACGCGGAACCCGGACGCGGACGTGGTGGCGTAGTCGAGCGCGTGCTCGGCTTCGCCGCGTTTCGCCTGCGCCTGCTCCCACGCCCGCGCCGCGGTGCTGGCCTCCTCGGCCGCCGCCTCGATCTGCTCGCGCCCGTGCTCGATGTCGCGGGGGCGGCCGTAGTGTTCGAGCGACGCGGGCTGCTTCGGCAACTGGTCCAGTTCGGCCTTGCGGGTGGCGACGAGGCCGATCACCTCGCCCTGCTCGCGTTCCAAAGAGGACACAGCGCGGCCCGCGCGTGCGAGCGCGGCGGCGCGCGTGGCGGCGTCGGAGCCGTCCGGGGTTTCGAGCAGCTCACCGGCGAGCTCGCGGACACGGGGATCCAGCGCCTCCAGCGCGGCGCGAGCGGTCGACTCGGCGCTTTCCGCCTGGTCGAGTTCGGCGCGCAGATCGCTGCCGACCTCCACCTTCGCGTAGGCGTCGCTCGCGGACGAGAACCGGCGGCGCAGCGCATCGACCGGCTCGGCCGGCACCGGGTCGGATTCGGACACCGAGCCACCGCCGGGCACCTCGGCGAGTTCGGCGCGCGCGCTGCTGACCGTGCGGCGGTGCCCGTCGGCGGTGCGCTGCTCCTCGGCGACTTCTTCGCGCAGCCGTGCGGCGCGCGCGGCTGCCGAGGACGACTCCGCCTCGGCCTGCCCCGCGATCTCGTCGGCCCTGCTCGCCGCGTCCGTCCACTCCGGAATCTTCGCGACCCTCGCCGCGAGGTCGGTCAGCGCGCGCGAACGCTGATCCCCTTCCCGCACGGCCGATCGCAACGCGGGCACGGTCTCCCGGAGCCGGGTACGGCGATCCGCCATCTCGGCCAGCGCCCGTTCCGCGGTCTCCGCTTCCTTTTCGGCGTCGGCGAGTTCGGTGGCCGCGTCCTCGGCCGCTTGCGCGAGCACGGCCAGCGCGCCCGGCGGGTAGTCCTCGCGCCAGGCGCTGAGCTTCCATTCGAGTGCCGCGTCGTCGCCGACCGCGGCCGACAGCGCTTCGAGCCGCTTCTGGCGGCGGCCGCTGCGGGCGGCGATCGCCTCGCGCTCGGCGTCGGCCGCGTCCTCGTCGTACATCGCGGGGTTCGGCTGGACGAGGAACTCGACCCCGGCCGCGGCCCCGCTCCCGGAGCCGCGGACCGCTTCCGTCGTCGCGACCGGCAGCACCACGCTCGGCAGCAGCTTCGCCTCGGCGAGCGCCTTCTTCGCGCGCGGGATCTGCTTGACGTCGTTGACGAGCACGCCGCCGACGAGGTGCGGCAGCTCGGCCAGCACCCGCTCGCGGCCCTTGACGTCCATAGTAGACAGATAGCGCCAGCCGGACCACGCGGTGACCCCGGCCGCTTCGAGGACGTCGAGCACGTCCTGGACCTCCGGCGGCGAGGGCAGGAGACCGCCGCTGCCCAAGGCACCGAGCGCGCGCTCGTCGACCGATTCTTCGATGCGCAGCGCGGTTTGCTCGCGCTCCGCTTCGGCACGAGCCTCGCGAAGGCGGTTCTGCAGCGAGGGCGTGTCGGTCTCCGGCTGCACCGTGTCGCCGCCGAGCAGTTCGAGCAGCCGCGCGTTGGCGGCGAGCGCGTCGGTCCGCTGGTTCGCCTTGCCGAGCTCGCCCCGCGCGGTCTCGCTGCGCGAACTCGCCGTCGAAACGCGTTGCTGCGCCTGGTGCAGTGCGGACTGCGCCTGCCCGTAGTCCTCGGCAATCCGCTCCAGCTCGGCTTCCTTCGCCGCGAGTTCGTCCGCGGCCTGCTCCGAGCGCCCGCGTGCCTCCTGCGCCGCCGCGACGACCTCGGACCCGTCACCGAGCAGCCCGTCGCGGACGGCCTGGCGGATTTCCCCGCGTGCTTCCTCGATCCTCGCGGTCAGCTGCGCGTGCTCGGCACGGTGCTTCGCCGCGACGCCGGTCGCCTCGTCGCGCTGGCGCTGCGCGTCGGTGGCTTCGGTGGTGAGCGCGCCCACCCTGCTCTCGGCCGCGTCGGCCTGTTCTCCCGCCTGCGCGGCGAGCGCCAGCAACCCGCGCGCGAGTGCCGACGCGGCCGCGTTCCTGGCCTGCAGCGCGGGTTTGGCGTCCTGTTCCCGCTCCCCCACCAGCGCGCGGATGTCAGCGGCTTTGCGCACCGCGTTCACATGGGACAGCACGGTCGAAGTCTCGCGCCACGCCTCGGCGTCGACACGCGCCTCGGCGAGTTCGGCGTCTACGCGCTCACGTTGCTTGGTCGCCTCCGCGAGCTGGAGACCGGCCACCACGCGGCGCAGTTCGGTGACGACAGCGGCGAGCCTGCGATGGTCGCCCTCCGCCAGTTTCTCGGCTTCGCGCGTTTCGTCGACGTGCGCGCGCAACCCGTCGAGCCGCTCGGACTCGATCTGGTGCCGCGCGGTCACCGCTCCGGCCAGCTCCCGCGCGTCGGCACGGGCCCGCTCGGCGAGCTTGCGGGACGCGGCCGCCAGCGCCTCCTCTTCGGACAGTGGCGCCAGCAGTTCGAGCGCACCGGCCACGAAGTCCCGTTCGGACAGCAGCTCGCCGCGCTGGCCGAGGTTGTGCGCATAGGTCTGCACCACCTCGGCGAGATCGCGCGGGTCGTCCTCGGCGATGACCGCCTTGAGCAGGAACTCGACGAAGGCCTCGTCGTTGGTGAAGTTGAACGCGTCCGCGGCTTCACCCTCCCCCGCGTTCATCGCGCGCTGGTACCGGAACAGCTCGGTGTCGAGGCCGAGCGTGTCCAGCCGGGAGGTCCACTCGTGGTGGCGGCGGGTCCAGAACAGCTCCAGCTCGGGCTCCGCGCGGTGCGCCTCGTCGAGCTTCTCCTGGAACCCCGACATGGTCAGCAGCCTGCCGTCGACGGTCAGCGGCAGCGTCTCGAGGTCGAGCGAAGTGCTGGGGTGGAAGCAGAACCACGAGTCGATGAGGTTCGCCGGATCCGATGAGGTGACGTGCCCGCGCCATTCCGACACCTTGCCGGTGATCACGCGCTGCCCGGTCTCGGTGTGCTGCCATTCCACCACGACGTGCGAAACGTCCTTGGCCGCCACGAACTTTTCCAGCACGCGGGTGCTCGTGGTGCCGACGACCTGGCGACGGCCGGGCAGCATGACCGAGAAGATCAGCTTGATCAGCACGGACTTCCCGCCGCCGTTCTCCAGGAACAGCACGCTCGCCGGTGACGGCCGCCGTGGCAGGCCCTGCTCCGCGGAGTGGATGCCCGCGCTGAACAACGCGTCCTGGGACGGCGTCCGCACCACCTCGCCGACCCCGGACAGGTCGAGCACCACGTCCTGGTACCGCGCACCCGCCGGGCCGACGGAGTGCAGGCGCACCCGCGAAAGTTCGTACATCTCCCCGCCTAGCTCAATGTGTCCGAAATGGACGGCCGAAGGGTGCCTGCGCCGTCGCCGACCGACACCACGCCGAGTTCGAGCAGCTCTTCGAACGCGCTGTCCGCGGCCAGCTCCCGCACCTGCACCTGGTACCGGGGCGTGGTGCGGTAGGTACCGCCCTGCTCGGTGTTCACCTGGACCAGGAACCCTTGCTCGGCAAGGAATCGCAGTGCCCGCGCGACCATCCCGCGCGTGGTGTCCGAGGCCAGCCTGCCGTCCTTGGTGGCCGCCGCGGCCGGGCGGCGCGCGTACGCCCGCCACGCCTGCTCCAGCTCCGGCGCGTCGGAGAGCGGGTCGTTGTTCTCCTCCGCCTTGGCCGCGCGCTCGTCCAGGATCCGGCACGCCTCGCGCACCACGCCGTCGACCTGCTCGACGGTGACGCGCCCGATGTAGGTGTCGTTCGCGAGATCATCGGGCCGCGGGTACCCGAGCGCGGCGGCGGCGAGGTGCACCAGCCCGTGCAGCACCTTCTCGGTGTCGCGGCGCTCCCTGATCTTGCTCTGCCGCGCGTAGCTGTCCATCTTGATCTCGAACACGGACTCGTCGGTGGCCGCGAGCACCGCGCCGGCCTGCGTGCTCACGTCGAGCACCATCAGGCCGAGCCCCGCCGCGACCGCGTTCGTGAGCTGCTTGAACGCGCTGTCCTCGCCGTAGCGGCGCACCAGGTCGGCGTACACGACGTCACGTCCGGGGAGCTGTTTCGGGCGCATCCCGAACGAGATCAGCCGCGCGGCGGCTTCCACATCACCAGGCCGGCTCACGCTGACACTTCCTCCCCTTCGTCACCGCGGTCGATGCGCGCGGTGGCCAGCAGCAGGTCCGCGCCACCGAACTCGGCGTCGGCGAGCGGTGTGCCGTCGTCGACGGCGAGCAGCGCGCGGTCGTCACCCTGCCGGACCGCCGCACCCACCTCGGGACTGTAGGAGTGCACCGCGCGCAGTGCCACCAGGCGGGCGAGCTGGGGATCCAGCTCACGCGCCTCGGCAATCAGGCCGGACAGGCGGCGCGGCACGTCGGGCAGCTCCAGCAGCTCGTCGGCCTGGCGCCACTGCTCGTCGCTGTAGTAGTCGAGCGTCTCGGGCGGCACCAGCTCCGGCTCGGGGATCTCGCCGACCACCTTGTCCCGTTCCGGCGCGGGCCGCAGCAGCATCGACACCAGCGACGGCAACGCGGGCACGGCGGGCACCGACAGCCCGGACGAGCCGTGGAAGAACCGCTCCGCCGGGCGCACCGCGTCCGCGATCGGCAGTTCCAGCGTCGGCACCAGTAGCTGGCCGAACAGGTCCACGGTGGCGCGCTGCGGCGGGCCGGAGAACTGCTGGCGGTCCTGCTCCGCGCGGAAGATCGCCCCCGCCGCCTGCAGCCGCGACTGCAGCTGCGTGTGCCGCGAGATGCAGTCGCCGACGATGTCGACGAGCTCGGCGGCGCGGCGCTTGCGGTCGGAGTCCTCCGCGTCGTCGCGGGCCGTCGTGATGTTCTTCAGGATCGCGTTCTCGGCCCGGAACCGGGACTCGATGTGGGACAGCGCCGAGTCCAGCAGCTCGGGCATCTCGGCGTCCCAGTCCACCGCGCGCACGTCGCGGCGGGTCGCGTCGAGCTTCGCCCGCAGGGTCTCCCCGTACTGCACGGTGCGGTAGCGCGCCTGCTCGGCGGCGAGCTTCGCGTCGGCGAGCCTGCCGCGGTTGATCAGGTTCTCCAGCTTCACCTCGGCCGCGATCTGCGCGGACTCCACGTCGGTGTCCAGCGCGCCGACGAGGACGTTGATCGCCTCGTCGCTCGCGCGCAGGTACACCTCGCCGTCCGGCGCGGCCAGCTCGACGAGCAGCTTGAAGTCGAACGCGCGGCGCGCGTACCGCCCGCGGTCGTCGACGCTGCCGTACACCCGCCGGAACCCGCGGTCGGCTGTGCCGACGTTTATCAGGTTGTCGAGCACCCAGCGCGCGACGCGCTCGTGCTCGTCCTTCGCCCTGCCCGGCGCCTGCGCGGCGATGAACGGGCGCAGCCGGTTGACGATCTCGTGGTGGTCGGCGCCGGTGTCGAAGTCCATCGCGATGGTGACCTGGTCGATCGTGTGCAGCCCGATCTCGGCCATCTGGTAGATCGTCGCGTCGGCCCAGTCCAGCTTGGCCTTGCGCGCGTCGAGGTCGTGCAGCGGCGCGGTGCACGCGAGCGCCTTCAACCGGCGGGCCAAGCCCTCGTCGGCAAGGCCCGCTCCGATCAGGTCCGCGTCACGCACAGCGGCCAACGTTAGTCGGCCACGCCGCGCGCCCGCTCGGGTGAGGGGGTAATTTCGGCCGCATGCGGGAGATGAGCAGGGCGGAATGGTGGGAGTTCGCGTCGGCCGGGACCAGGACCGGCATGCTCGGCGTGGTCCGCGCGGACGGAACCGCGCACGTCACGCCGGTGTGGTTCCTGCTCGACGAGACCGCCGGGGGCGACGAGCTGGTGTTCACGACCGAGGAGTCGTCCCTGAAGGGGAAGGCCTTCCGGCGCGACCCCCGGTTCACGCTGTGTGTCGACGACCAGCGCCCGCCCTTCTCGTTCGTGCAGTTCAGGGCCGAGGCGACCCTGCTCGGTCACGACGGGCACCACGACGAACTGCTGACCTGGGCGACCGCGATCGGCAGCAGGTACATGGGCGAGGACGCCGGGCCCGCCTACGGGAAGCGCAACGCCGTCGCCGGCGAGTACCTCGTCCGGGCGAAGATCACGAAGGTCGTCGCCCGCGCCGACATCGCGGGCTAGGTGTATTGCCCTGTGAGGTTGGGGACGCGGCTGGCGGGTGGTTTGCCGGTGAGTGCGGTGTGGCCGCGGTGGTGATTGTAGGTGTGT
>NZ_BAAANN010000028.1:0-9217 GCF_039529815.1 Amycolatopsis minnesotensis
TCAGATTCCCCGAAGGCGACCTTCACGGACCAAGGCCCCGACGGCTCCACGCATCCGCCACCCACCTCACCGGAACCGACGCGCACACATCACTGTGCCCTTCACGGCGTCACATTCCCCGGAGGCTCCTTGCGGAGGACCCTCGCTGGTGGCCTCCTCGGCATCTCAGCGACCCGCCGCCCCGTTCGCCTGCCGACGACGTTTAGCCCGCTAACCGCACCCGCCGGCCCACGCCCGTGGTCCGTGCCGGAGCCGCGCCGTGGCGGCGCGAATTTGCGGCCCGGTGGGCACCAGCGACAATCCAGCACATGACCAGGATCGTCGCGGGGGTTGCGGGTGGGCGTCGGCTGAAGGTGCCGCCGAAGGGGACGAGGCCCACTTCGGAGCGGGTGCGCGAGGCGTTGTTCGGGTCGCTGGAGACGGCGGGGGAGCTGGACGGCGCGAAGGTGCTCGACCTGTACGCGGGTTCCGGCGCGCTCGGCCTGGAAGCCCTTTCGCGCGGTGCGGCGGAGGCCTTCTTCGTCGAGGCGGACCGGGTCGCGGTCGAGCTGCTCCGCGCCAACGTCGGCGGGGTCGGCCTCGGCGGGACGGTGCGGCACGGACGGGTGGAGGCGGTCGTGGCCGAACCGGCTCCGGCGGCTTTCGACCTGGTGATCGCCGACCCGCCGTACTCGGTCGACGCGGCGGCGCTCGGTTCGATGCTCGCGTCGTTGTCGTCGGGCGGGTGGGTCGCCGAGAACGCGCTGGTGGTGGTGGAGCGCGCGGTGCGGGACGGCGATCTCGACTGGCCGGAGCCCTACCGGCCGCTGCGCACGAAGAAGTACGGGGACACCGGGATCTTCCGCGCGGAGCATGTGACCGACCTATCTTGACCGTGTGGCCGCGGGCGGGGCTTGGTAGCGTCCGCCCATGCGGCGTGCGGTCTGTCCCGGCTCCTACGACCCGGCGACCAACGGACATCTCGACATCATCGAGCGGGCTTCGCGGCTCTTCGACGAGGTGGTCGTGACGGTCATGATCAACAAGAACAAGAAGGGCCTGTTCGCGATCGAGGAGCGGATGGAGCTGCTGCGGGACACCACCGCCTCGCTGCCCAACGTCCGGGTCGATTCGTGGCAGGGCCTGCTCGTCGACTACTGCCGGGCCAACGACATCGCGGCCATCGCGAAGGGCCTGCGCTCGGTCAGCGACTTCGACTACGAGCTGCAGATGGCGCAGATGAACCGCGAGCTGTCCGGCGTGGAGACGCTGCTCATGCCGAACAACCCGGTTTACGGCTTCCTGTCCAGCTCGCTGGTGAAGGAGGTCGCCACCTACGGCGGCGACGTCACGAACCTGGTCCCGCCCCTGGTGCTCGAACGCCTGAAGGAAAAGCTCCCCGCCCTTGGCTGACCGCGCGCGGGCCGTCCACCGCGATGGCCGGGTTTGCGGCGCTGGATGCCCCGAAGGTCACCTTCGGGGCACGTGCTGGGATTCGCTCCCTCGCCCCTGCTCGTTTCCTCGCTCATGTTCTTGGAGGGAGCCTTCAAGACGTGGACGCCGTGGATGCGGCCTTCGTGAGCTTCCTCTGCTCCCGCGCGCACGCCCTGAACCCAGCGCATGCCCCTGAAGGGGGCCTTGAGGGAATCTGATGCGGTGAAGGCGTCCTTCAGGGCATGGGCGTCACCATGCCGGGCGCTGTGAGGGGCGAGATTGTGGCGTCAGATTCCCTGATGGTGCCCTTGAGGGCATGCGCTGGGATTTAGTGGCTCGCGTCTCTTTCTCGTGTCCGCGCTGGTGCCTCCGTGCTGGTGCCCCGGACAGGGGCCTCCAAGGGCGTGAATGCCGTGGAGGTGGCCTTCGAGGGCTTGCTTGGTTCCGGGGCGCATGCCCCGATGGGGGCCTTGAGGGAATCGGATGCGGTGAAGGCGTCCTTCAGGGCATGGGCGTCACCATGCCGGGCGCTGTGAGGGGCGAGATTGTGGCGTCAGATTCCCTGATGGTGCCCTTGAGGGCATGCGCTGGGATTTAGTGGCTCGCGTCTCTTTCTCGTGTCCGCGCTGGTGCCTCCGTGCTGGTGCCCCGGACAGGGGCCTCCAAGGGCGTGAATGCCGTGGAGGTGGCCTTCGAGGGCTTGCTTGGTTCCGGGGCGCATGCCCCGATGGGGGCCTTGAGGGAATCGGATGCGGTGAAGGCGTCCTTCAGGGCATGGGCGTCACCATGCCGGGCGCTGTGAGGGGCGAGATTGTGGCGTCAGATTCCCTGATGGCGGCCTTCAGGGACCACGCCAGGCAATCGCCGCCCCGCGCGGCGAGCTGCTCGTGGAGGGCGGGCAAACGGTCGCGTTGACCCGAACGGACGCGGCCATTCGTAGGGACTTCCGCGGGCCAGCCGAGAGTTCACGCGACGGCCTCCCGGTGATCACGTGATCGGGTTACGGTCCGAAAATGACTAACCAACGATCTCGTGTAGCCGGTGTGCTGCTTGCCTTCGTGATCACCCTGTTGAGCGGTCTCGGCATCGCGACGAGCGCTTCGGCCAGCGCGCCAGCGGCCGGAGCGGCCGGAGCGGCTGGAACGACCGGTGCGGCCGTCGCCGCGCCGAGCTGCGGCGACACCTCGAGCTACAAGAAGACCCCGCTGTCCACGCTGCCTGCCGAGGCGGGGCAGACCTACGACCTGATCAAGAAGGGCGGCCCGTTCCCGTACCCGGGCAAGGACGGCTCGGTCTTCACGAACAAGGAAGGCATCCTGCCGTCCTGCGCGAGCGACTACTACCACGAGTACACGGTGCCGACCCCCGGCAGCCCCGACCGCGGCGCGCGCCGGATCGTCACCGGCAGTGCGGGCGAGTTCTTCTACACCGGCGACCACTACAAGACCTTCTCGATCATCCAGGTCGACGGCGGCACCCCCAACCCGACGCCGAAGTGCGGCGACACCGCGGGCGTGGCGAAGGTGAAGCTGTCGACGCTGTCCTCGGCCGCCAAGTCCGCCGTCGAGCAGGCGAAGAGCGGCGCGGCCGGCACGGTCTACGAGAACCGCGAGGGTGTTCTCCCGAAGTGTGACGCCGGCTACTACCACCTCTTCAACGCGGGCGACCAGGACCGCGTGATCTCCGGCAAGGGCGGCGAGATCTTCTACACCCCCGACCACTACGCGACTTTCAAGCTGGTCGACCTCGGCGGCTGACGCTCGCCCCGTGCACGGCGGGCCGGGCGTGCGCAGGACACGCCCGGCAGAGCCCTCGTTCACCGTTTCGGGCTGCTGACCGGGCAAACTGGGCGTAGCCAAATTCGGGGAACAGGCTAGCTAGGGAGTTGCCGTGTACCGGGTGTTCGAGGCTCTCGACGAGCTCGTCACGATCGTGGAAGAGGCTCGCGGCGTTCCGATGACGTCGAGTTGCGTGGTCCCGCGCGGCGACATGCTGGAACTGCTCGACGACGTACGGGACGCGCTGCCGGGCGAAGTGGACGACGCGCAGGACGTGCTCGACAAGCGGGACGACCTGATCGGCAAGGCGCGCACCGAGGCCGACAGCACGGTCAACGGGGCGAACGCGCAGGCCGAGCAGACCATTTCCGACGCGCAGGCCGAGGCGGAGCGCATCCTCGCCGACGCGCAGGCGCGCGCGGACCAGATGATGGCCGACGCCCACAACGAGGCCGAGCGCATGGTCGCGGGCGGGCAGGCCGAGTACCAGAACCTCACCGAGCGCTCGCGCGCCGAGTCCGAGCGCATGATCCAGGCCGGCCGCGACGCGTACGACAGGGCGATCGACGACGGCCGCAACGAGCAGGCGCGCCTGGTCGCGCAGACCGAGGTCGTGCAGGCCGCGCACGCCGAGTCGGCCAGGATCGTCGACGAGGCGCACGGCGAGGCCGATCGCCAGCGCGCCGACTGCGACGCCTACGTCGACGGCAAGCTCGCGGAGTTCTCCGAGCTGCTGGCCACCACGCTGCGCACCGTCGACTCCGGCCGCAACCACCTGCGGGCCCCGAGCCCGATGAGCGGCGGCCGCACCACCCTGTACGACTACCAGGCGTAGGGGACGCGTACGCTGGTGAGGTTGCGCGCGAGTCGCGCCCCGAAACCAGCCACCACTATTCGCAGGTGCAGCCCGAATGCCTGAACAAAAGCCCGCCGCGCATCTCGACGCGCGCGATCCATGGGTGCTCGACACCCGCGAACTCGGCCGCCGTGCCGGGCTCAGCCGCGCGGTCGACCGGACCATGGCGGTGGACGAGCCGCTCGGCGTGCCCGATGTCATCACCGTGCCCAAGGGCGCGGAGGTGCAGGTCGACCTGCTGCTCGAGTCGGTCGTCGAGGGCGTGCTCGTCAGCGGTACCGCGACGGCACCGCTCGTCGGCGAGTGCTCGCGCTGCCTCGACCCGATCTCCGACGAGGTCGAAGTCGAGGTGACCGAGCTGTTCGCCTACCCGGACTCGACCACCGACGAGACCACGGACGAGGACGAGGTCAGCCGCCTCGTCGACGACAGGATCGACCTGCAGCCGCTGGTCCGCGACGCGGTGGTGCTGGCACTGCCGCTGGTGCCGCTGTGCCGGGAAGACTGCGCGGGACTGTGCACCGAGTGCGGCGTGAAGTGGGCCGATCTCGAGCCCGGGCACGGGCATGAGAAGATAGATCCTCGGTGGGCCGCGCTGGTCGAACGTTTTGACGGTGATCAAACGGGTGATCAGCCGAACGGCCCCGAAGAACAAGCCTGACCCAGCAAGTTTGTACGCGCTCGCGCCAGCGGGCAGTTAGTCGATGAGGAGAACCAGCCGTGGCTGTCCCGAAGCGGAAGATGTCGCGATCCAACACGCGCGCCCGCCGTTCGCAGTGGAAGGCGGCTCCGGTGCAGCTGGTGCCCTGCTCGAACCGCGCCTGCAAGCAGCCGAAGCCGCAGCACGTCGCCTGCCCGAACTGCGGGCAGTACGACGGCCGTCAGGTCGTCGAGCCCGCCTGAGGCGGGCGACGCGATCATGGGGGGTAAGTCGACCACGGGGCCCACGGCCGACCCGGCTACCCTGCTCGAAGCGCTCGGCGTCGAGATGGACGCCGAGTTGCTTCGGCTCGCACTGACACATCGCTCGTACGCGTACGAGAACGGTGGCCTGCCGCCGAACGAGCGTCTCGAGTTCCTCGGTGACGCCGTGCTCGGCCTGGTGGTCACCGATCACCTGTACCGGGAGCACCCCGACCTGCCCGAAGGTCAGCTCGCGAAGCTCAGGGCCAGCGTGGTGAACATGCACGCGCTCGCCGGGGTCGCTCGCGGGCTCGGCGAGGGCGGGCTCGGCGCGCACCTGCTGCTCGGCAAGGGCGAGGAGCTCACCGGCGGCAGGGACAAGGCGAGCATCCTCGCCGACGGGCTCGAAGCCGTCATCGGCGCGGTCTTCCTCGCGCACGGCATCGAAGCGGGCCGCACCCTGGTGCACCGGCTCTTCGACGGCCTGCTGGCCGAGGCGCCGCTGCGCGGTGCCGGGCTGGACTGGAAGACGAGCCTGCAGGAACTCACCGCGTCCTCCGGGCTCGGCGTCCCGGAGTACCGCGTCGAGGACACCGGGCCGGACCACCGCAAGGAGTTCAGCGCCACCGTGCTGGTCGGTGGGCGCGATCTCGGGCACGGTGACGGCACCACGAAGAAGGAAGCCGAGCAGAAGGCCGCCGAGACGGCTTGGCGCTTCCTGACCAAGGAGATCGAGGCCGCCAAGGCCGAATCGGAAGCCGACTAGCGCGGCATGCCGGAGCTTCCCGAGGTCGAGGTCGTTCGCGCCGGGCTCGCCGAGCACGTGGCGGGCCGGGTGATCAGCGAGGTCGAGGTCCTGCACCCGAGGGCGATCCGGCGGCACGTGCTGGGCGCGGCGGACTTCACCGGCAGGCTCGCCGGTGTCGGGATCGTGGCCGCGAGCCGGCGCGGCAAGTACCTGTGGCTGGAGCTGTCCAGCGGTGAGGCCGCGCTCGCGCATCTCGGCATGAGCGGCCAGATGCTGGTGCGGCCGGAGGACGCGGCCGACGAGAAGCACCTCCGCGTCCGGATGCGCTTCGACGACGACGGCCCCGAACTGCGGTTCGTCGACCAGCGGACCTTCGGCGGGCTCGCGCTCGACGACATGGTTTCCGCCGACGGCTCCCGCGTGCCGGGCACGATCGCGCACATCGCGCGCGACCCGATGGACCCGCTGTTCGACCCGGTGGCCGCGGTCCGCGCGCTGCGGTCGCGCCGCACCGAGGTCAAGCGGGCGCTGCTCGACCAGACACTGGTCTCCGGGGTCGGCAACATCTACGCCGACGAAGCGCTGTGGCGGTCGAAGCTGCACTGGTCCCGGCCGACCGAGAAGCTCACGGCGGCGCAGGGGAAGAGCGTCCTCGCGTCGGCGACCGAGGTGATGTCCGAGGCGCTCGCCGCGGGCGGAACCTCCTTTGATGCCTTGTACGTCAACATAAACGGCCAGTCCGGCTACTTCGACCGCTCGCTCGACGCGTACGGGCGCGGTGACGAGCCGTGCCGCCGCTGCGGCACCGCGATCGTCCGCGAAGCCTTCATGAACCGCTCTTCGTACTTCTGCCCTCGCTGCCAGCCGAGGCCGCGCCACCGCTGAACAGTCCACTGAGGACGACACGAACCAGTGCTGTCCGCACTACTGCGCAATGCGTGGTACTGTCCATCGTGTTCAACCAGGAGGCGTCGTGGAGATCAGTCAGCTGCTCAAGGGCGTGCTCGATCTCGCTGTCCTCGCGGTGCTCCGCGAGGACGACGGATACGGCTACGACGTGCTGCGAAGGCTCAGACAGGCAGGGCTCGACGAGGTGGGCGACGCGTCCGTGTACGGCACCTTGCGCCGGCTCTACAAAGGGGGCCTGCTCACGTCGTACGTGGTGCCGAGCGAAGAAGGGCCGCACCGCAAGTACTACAGCATGAACGAACTGGGGCGCCGGCGTCTCGCGGAGTCGGGGAACACGTGGCGGACGTTCGCGAAGACGATGGACAACCTGTTGGGAGAGGCATCATGACCACGCCGACCGCCGTGCGTGACTACCTGGCCAGGGTCCGCACCGCACTGGCCGACCTGCCGGACGCGGAGATCGAGGAGATCCTCGAGGACGTCCGGCCGCATTTGCAGGAAATCGCCGGGGAACTGGGCGAAGACGCCCGCGTCGACAGCATGATCGAACGGCTCGGCTCGCCGGAGAGCTACGCCGCGGAGATCAGGGCGGCAGGCGACTACCCGGCACCACCGGCGTCGCCGCCCCCTGCCGAGGCGAAGAACCGGCCCCGCCACCCGAACCTCGTGCCGAGGATCGCGTTGTGGAGCCTGGTGGGTTCCGCGCTGTTCATCGCGGCGCTCGGCTTCGGTGCCGGGATGTCGCGGCGCAGCGGTCTCCTCGGTTTCCTGGTGGTGCCCGCCGTCTTCCTCGTCTTCGGCGCGGTGCACGTGGTGAAGCACGGGCTCGGACCGGTCAAGGCACTGCCCGAGGTCCGTGCCGTGCTGGGATACCTGCGCTCGGAGGACAGGACGGACTCGCAGCGCAGGGCGATGGCGTACCTGCGCTCACTGCAGCCCGCGTGGTGGCTGGTGTGCACCGCCGCGCTGGCCCTGCTCGGCGTGCTGCTGGTGCGCCGCTCGTCGTTCGCGGTGCTGGTGCTGGTGGCACTGGTCGTGGTCGGGGTGGTGGCGATCGTGGTCGCGCCGATGCTCGCGAAGGACCGGCGCTGGCTGTGGTACAGCCTGCCGGTGTCGGCGCTCGCGGCGGGTGCGCTGCTCGGCGGTGGCGCGCACCTGCTGGATTCGCAGAGCTTGAACGGCCCCTACGGCTACAGCTCGACTTCCTACACCTCGAACCAGACAGCGGACGGAAGGCCCGCGCTGTCCTACGGCGCGGACAACGTCGAGAACATCTACGCCTTCGACGCGCAGGGGAAGCCGCTGCACGACATCTACCTGTTCGACGAGAACGGCAGGCCCCTTTCGCTGCCGCGCTACGCGTGTGAGCCCGCTTCGGGTGGCAAAGCCGCGCGAGGCAACGACAACGTGTACCCGCGCCCCCGCATCGACCAGGGCACGCTCGACGACCACGGCAACCGCAACGGCTACTACGGGTACCGCGCCTACTGCCAGGAGAACACGGAAACCCCGTTCGCGGCCGCGCTCCCGAAGGTGCCGACGAGCAAGGCGCCGGCACCACCGTCCACAGTGTCCTCGACACCGGCACCGCCGCCCGCACCGCCCGCGTCGCCGGAGCCGCCGAAACCCAGCCCCGCGCCCACGCGCTGAGGGCGGCCGAAAAAAGCAGGGAGCGGTGTCGGGGCCGCTCCCTGCTTTTCGTTGCCGGTACTGGGTGTTACCCGAGCGCGTGCGCCCGCATGGAGAACCTGGCCAGCATTTCACGGCCCTGTTCGGCGTTGCGGGGCTGCGTCAGCACGTCGTAGCGCTTCGCGACGAGCTGGCTCGTCGAGACGAAGCCGCGGCGGCCTTTCGTGGCGCCGTAGCTGATCGCGGCGAAAATGAGGCTGAACACGATGCCCGCGCCGAGACCCATCACGATGGGCAGCAGCCCGGCGCCGGGGGTGAACATGCTCAGCAGCAGGCCGACGAACAGCCCGAACCAGGCGCCGGACATGGCCGCGCCGCCGAGCACCTTGCCCCACGACAGCTTCGCCGAGACCCGCTCCACCAGCATCGGCTCGACGCCGACGATGGTCACGTCGGTCACCGGGAAGTCGTTGCCTGCCAAGTGATCGACCGCGCGCTGCGCCTCATCGTAGGAGTCGTACGACCCGATCGGCCATCCGCTCGGGAGGGTCGGCACGCGCGGGGTCCCCTGGCCGCCCGCGAAGGCGGCACCTGTGAATGCTGTGGTCATTGTCCTCACCTCTTCACCCCGTCCAACGTGGCGCGGCGGTGAGAAATGCCGGAAACGCCAACTTCACAGGAAGCTCTTATGTTTTGTCGGTCTGTGTTTTTTATCGGTCGTCAGAATTTGCGCTGCCAGGGCGCGGCTTCCAGCTCGACCCGCCGGTTGGTCGCGGGGTGCGCCCTGCCATCGCAAATTCAGAGGGCCCAGGGGGCCCTGCGACCGACTTGCACGCTCCCGGGCGCGCGGGGCGCACCGGGTCGCCGGGTGGGTGGCTGGGTTGGGAGTGACCGCGCCTTCGGCGCGGGCCTCGCGGCACTCGGAGGGTAGGCGGGCGAGGGGGGTGTGGTGGGGTGGGGTGAGGCTGTGGATGCTTTGTT
>NZ_BAAANN010000028.1:9227-131367 GCF_039529815.1 Amycolatopsis minnesotensis
GGAACCGATCTGGGGCCGGCGCCCGTCGAGGGTGAGGCACGGTTGCTGATCGCGGCCAGGGTGGGGTGAGGCTGTGGATGCTTTGTTCGGCTCCGGTAGCCTCTGCGTGGCTTGAAGATGTCTTCGGTGCCTGACTTTCTGGGAGTCTCATGTCGCGCAGGGTCGGTGCGGTCGCGCTCGCTGTCGCGGGGCTGGTCCTGACGTCGGTCGCGCCCGCGGTGGCCGCGCCGGGGGTCAGGTGCTCGGTGGCCAAGCTGCCGCTTCCCGACGGGACCACCGCCGCCTCGGTGACCGATGTCGCCGATGACGGGTCGGCGGTCGGGATCGCGGCGGGCAAGTCCGGCCCGCACGGGTACCTGTGGCGCGCCGACGGGACGATCACCGACCTCGGCGCCTTCGACCCGACCGCGATCGGGCCCGGCGGAATGATCGTCGGCAGCACACCCGGCGAAGACGGACATGGTCGCGCCGCGGTGTGGCGCGACGGCACTGCCACCGTGCTGCCCGGCGCCGCGGACCGCGGCTCCGACGCGGTGGACGTCAACCGGGCCGGTGACATCACCGGTGTTCTGTCCACTTCGGACACTTCGCAGCGTGCCGTGGTGTGGCCGCACGACCGGCCGCGGAGCGTGGTGTACCTCGACAGCAAAGAGGACTTCGCCACCGCCGTGCACATCGACGACGGCGGATATGTGATCGGTTCCGTGGGGGACGTGCCCCCGAACGTGGCCGAGGTCGTGTGGCGAACCGACGGCCGCGAAGTGCGCCGATACGGTCCTGACCAGCAGGGCGAGCCCAGCGTGGTGCTGCACGACGTCGCGCGGGGCCGGATCGCGGCGATGGACCGTTCCGGTGGCGAGCCGCGCATGGTGGTGCTCGACGCCCGCACCGGCCGCGGCGAACCGGTCCCGCTCGCCGAGCACGGCAGCCCCACCGCGATCAGCGACCGCGGCACGATCGTGGGCAGCGAGTCCACCGGCGAGCACGGCCTCGACATCGTGCCGACGATCTGGTCCGGTGGCGCCAAGGCCGCGCTGCCCGGCCCCGACGGCGCGCTGTTCTTCACCCCGGTCGCGCTCGGCGGCACCGGCCGGTTCGCGGTCGGCAACGGCCACGACGCCGCCGCGAACTTCGCCCTCCGCTGGACCTGCCGCTGATCCGCGACCGCCACGAGGTTTCGTGGACGCCCCTCAAACCCCGAAGGTGACCTTCAGGGAACTGGACGCCACGAACTCACCCCTCGCAAGAATCCGCCCGTGCTCATGCCCCTCCGCACGCCGTGAGGGCGGCGTATGCGGCGTCAGATTCCCTGATGGCCACCATGACGGCGTCCAGTGCCGTCATGGTGGCCATCAGGGGCAAAGCAGCCCGCCGGGGACCGAAAGGCTCAGCCGAGTCGCAGTTCGGGTGAGTACAGGTCGATCCAGTGGTAGAGGTCGAGCACGCGGTCGATGCCGTTCCTCGTCGTGCCCGGCATGGTGGCCGCGTCCACCTCGGCCGCGTCCTGCAGCCACGCGCGGTTGACCAGGCCGAAGACCGGGTTGTCGGGCTCGGCGAGCACCTCCTTGGCCTGCTGCTGCAACGCCGCCGCGTAGCCGGGGTCCTGTGTGGACGGATACGGGCTCTTCACGCGGTCGCGCACCGAGTCCGGCAGCACGTGCTTGGTCGCGTGCCGGAGCAGGCTCTTTTCCCTGCTGTCGAAGGTCTTCAGCGACCACGGGGTGTTGTAGACGTACTCGACGAGCCGGTGGTCGCAGAACGGGACGCGGACCTCGAGACCGACGGCCATCGACGCGCGGTCCTTGCGGTCGAGCAGCGTCCGCACGAACCGGGTCAGGTGCAGGTTGCAGACGGTCCGCATGCGCTGTTCGAGCGGGCTCACGCCGTCGAGCTGGTCGACCGAGTCGACGGCGGTCTTGTACTGGTCGGCGACGTAGCCGGGGATGTCGAGCGTTTCCCGCAGCTTCGGTTCGAGCAGGGCGTGCCGGTCGCTGGTGATCGCGTTCTGGAAGGCCAGCCACGGGAAGGTGTCCGCGTTGACCGCCGCCTCGTCGTGGAACCAGCGGTACCCGCCGAACACCTCGTCGGCCGACTCGCCGGACAGCGCCACCGTCGACTCGCCGCGGATCGCCTTGAACAGCAGGTACAGCGAGGTGTCCATGTCGCCCATGCCCGCGGGGATGTCGCGGGCGGTGATCACCGCGCGGCGCACCGCGGGATCGGTGAGGTCACCGGGGTTGAGCATCACGTCCTGGTGCGCGGAGCCGACTAGCTGGGCGACGTCGCGGATGTACGGCGAGTCCGGGGTGTCGCGCATCTCGTCCGCCTTGAAGTTCTCCTCCTGCCCGAAGAAGTCGACGGAGAAGGTGCGCACCTGCTCGCCCTGTTCGGCCAGCGCGGCCGCGGCGAGCCCGGTGACCGCGCTCGAGTCGAGGCCGCCGGAGAGCAGCACGCAGCGCGGCACGTCGGCGACGAGCTGGCGGCGCACGATGTCGGTCATCAGCTCGCGCACGCGCTCGACCGTGGTCTCCTGGTCGTCGGTGTGCTGCTTGGCGTCGAGCCGCCAGTAGGTGCGGGTGCGGATGCCGTCGCGCTCGACCACCGCGATGGTGCCGGGATCGACCTCGTACATGTCCTTCCACAGCGACCAGCCCGGCCTCTTGGTGAAGCCGATCAGCTCGCGGAACCCGTCGGCGTCGACGATCTTGCGCGCGAGGGGGTTCGCCAAGATCGCCTTCGGCTCGGAGCCGAACAGCACGCCGTCACGGGTCGGGTAGTAGTAGAAGGGCTTGATGCCCATCCGGTCGCGGATCATCACGAGCTTCTCGTCGCGCTCGTCCCAGATCGCGAAGGCGTACATGCCGTTGAGGTGGTCGGCGACGGACTCGCCCCATTCGAGGTAACCGTGCAGGACGACCTCGGTGTCGCTGTCGGTCTCGAACTCGTGGCCCTTGCCGGCAAGTTCGTGGCGCAGCTCGGAGAAGTTGTAGGCCTCACCGCTGTAGACCATCGAAACGGCGCCGTTCGGCGTCTGCACGGCCATCGGCTGCTTGCCGCCGGGGAGGTCGATGATGGCGAGCCTGCGGTGGCCGAGCGCGGCGTGGGCGCGGACCCAGGTACCCGAGTCGTCGGGTCCGCGGCACGCCATCGTGCCGGTCATCGCGTCGATGGTGTCCCGGCGCTGCGTGAGGTCGGAGTCGTAGGAGACCCAACCGGTGATACCGCACATTGGCGTCCTCCGAGGCGATCGAAAGATAGTTAGCAATTACAACTATGCGTAACACTGTTGTAACGCAGATCGCCGCCGTTGTCTGCCCGGATTGCACGCTCCGTCCGGACTCGATTACTTCATGTGGCATGTGTCACGAAGCCTCAAGATCCCGTAAAGGCCGTCCCCCGCCGCGTCAAGGAGCCGTCAGACGCCCTCTAGCACAGCGGGTGACCGGCGCAGAGTCAGCACGGTCGTGGTCACCGATGGGGTGACCCGTGTTGGCAGGTGCCCGTTTTGGAAGGAAAGCCGTGGCCGATTTGCTCTACGCCGTTCTCCTGATCGGCGTTTTCGTGGTGCTCGCGCTGACGCTGCGCGGCATGGAGAAGCTGTGAACGGCGTCGGCACGGTCGCGAACATCGTCGGCGGCGTGCTCGCGCTGGGCCTGATCGTCTACCTGTTCATCGCCTTGATCCGCCCCGAGAAGTTCTGATGGCGGAGCCCTGTCCCGTGAAGGAATACGATGAGTGACACCGCGGCCGGCCTCCTGCAGGTCGGCCTTCTTCTCGTAGCGCTCGCGGTGGCTTACAAGCCGCTCGGCGACTACCTGGCGCGCGTCTTCTCCAGTGAAAAGCACTGGAAGGTCGAGCGCGGTCTCTACAAGCTCTTCCGGGTCGACCCGAACTCCGAACAGCGGTGGACCACCTACGCCGCCGGGGTGCTCGGCTTCTCGCTCGTCTCGGTCGTGCTGCTGTACCTGCTGCAGCGCCTGCAGTCCCTGCTGCCGCTCGATCTCGGCCGCGGCGCGGTGGCGCCCGGTATCGCGTTCAACACCGCGGTCAGCTTCGTGACCAACACGAACTGGCAGTCCTACACACCGGAGACGACGCTGGGCCACTTCGCCCAGATGGCCGGGCTGACGGTGCAGAACTTCCTGTCCGCGGCGGTCGGGCTCGCGGTCGCCATCGCGCTGGTGCGCGGGTTCGTCCGCTCGAAGACCGACCGGCTCGGCAACTTCTGGGTCGACCTGACCAGGGGCACGATCCGTGTCCTGCTGCCGATTTCGTTCGTGTTCGCGATCGTGCTCGTCTCGCTCGGCGTGGTGCAGAGCCTCAAGTCCGGTGTCGCGGTGGCCAACCCCGACGGCAGCGGCAGCACGATCGCGCTGGCGCCCGCGGCGAGCCAGGAGGTCATCAAGGAACTCGGCACCAACGGCGGCGGTATCTTCAACGCGAACTCGGCGCACCCGTTCGAGAACCCCAACGCGTGGACGAACCTGATCGAGATCTTCCTGATCCTGGTCATCCCGGTTTCGCTGACGCGGACGTTCGGCAAGCTCGTCGGCAACCGCAAGCAGGGTTACGTGCTGCTCGCCGTGATGGCCGCGCTTTCGGCCGTGACGCTGACGATCACGTGGCTGTCCG
The DNA here is from genome assembly GCF_039529815.1 of Amycolatopsis minnesotensis. Taxonomy (NCBI): domain Bacteria; kingdom Bacillati; phylum Actinomycetota; class Actinomycetes; order Pseudonocardiales; family Pseudonocardiaceae; genus Amycolatopsis; species Amycolatopsis minnesotensis. The sequence continues at coordinate 13,860 of NZ_BAAANN010000028.1, forward strand.
AGGCGCACGCGGGCGGACCGGCCGCGCTCGCCGCGGGCGGCAACCTGGAGGGCAAGGAACAGCGCTTCGGCACCAGCCTGTCGTCGATCTTCGCCAACGCCACCACCGGCACGTCGACCGGCGCGGTCAACTCCATGCACGACAGCTACAGCGGGCTCGGCGGCGGGATACCGCTGCTGAACATGCTCTTCGGCGAGGTCACGCCGGGCGGCGTCGGCACCGGTCTCTACGGGATCCTCGTGATGGCGATCATCGCGATGTTCCTCGCCGGGCTGATGGTCGGGCGCACCCCCGAATACCTCGGCAAGAAGCTCGGCAAGCGCGAGGTCACCTGCGCCGCGATCGCGATGCTCGCGATGCCGACGGTGGTGCTGCTCGGTTCCGGCGCCGCGCTGATGATGCCGGACACCGCGGCCGCGATGACCAACAGCGGCCCGCACGGGCTGTCCGAGGTCCTCTACGCCTACGCGTCCACCGGCAACAACAACGGCAGCGCGTTCGGCGGGCTGACCGTGACCAGCGACTGGTTCGAGTCGACGCTCAGCGTGGCGATGCTGCTCGGCCGGTACGTGCCGATCCTCGCCGTGCTGTGCCTCGCGGGCTCGCTCGCCTCGCAGCGCAAGGTGCCGCAGACCGCGGGCACGCTGCCCACCACGGGCGCGCTCTTCGGCTCGATGCTCACCGGCACCGTCGTACTCGTCGCCGCTCTCACCTTCATCCCCGCGCTCGCGCTGGGACCCATCGCGGAGGCACTCGCATGACCACCACCGAAAAGCCCCAGCGTGCCGCGGTTCAAGAGACCCCGCACCACGGGGAGAACCCCGGCCGGATCGGCGCGGGCGTGTTCAACCCCCGGCAGCTCCTGACCTCGTTCCCCGACGCGCTGCGCAAGCTCCACCCGCGACACCAGCTCGCCAACCCGGTGATGTTCGTGGTGTGGGTGGGTTCCATCCTGGTGACCGTTTTCGCGATCACCGACCCGAGCGTGTTCACCGTTCTCATCGCGGTGTGGCTGTGGTTCACCGTGCTGTTCGCGAACCTGGCCGAGGCCGTCGCGGAGGGACGCGGCAAGGCACAGGCGGAAACGCTGCGGAAGTCCAAAAAGGAGACCGTCGCGCGCAGGCTCACCGAGGACGGCTCCGAGGAGAGCGTGCCCGGCGTCGACCTGCGCGTCGGCGATCTCGTGGTGGTCGAGGCGGGCCAGGTGATCCCCGGTGACGGTGACGTCGTCGAGGGCATCGCGACCGTCGACGAGTCCGCGATCACCGGCGAGTCCGCGCCGGTGATCCGGGAGTCCGGTGGCGACCGGTGCGCGGTCACCGGCGGCACCACGGTGCTCTCGGACCGGATCGTCGTGAAGATCACGACCAGGCCAGGCGAGTCCTTTGTGGACCGCATGATCGCGTTGGTGGAAGGCGCTTCGCGGCAGAAGACGCCGAACGAGATCGCGCTGACCATCCTGCTGGCCACCCTCACCATCATCTTCCTGCTCGCGGTGGTCGCGCTGCAGCCGATGGCCGGCTACTCCGGCAGCCAGCAGTCGGTGATCGTGCTGACCGCGCTGCTGGTGTGCCTGATCCCCACCACGATCGGCGCGCTGCTCTCAGCGATCGGCATCGCGGGCATGGACCGGCTGGTGCAGCGCAACGTGCTGGCCACATCGGGGCGCGCGGTCGAAGCGGCCGGTGACGTGTCGACGCTGCTGCTGGACAAGACCGGGACGATCACCTTCGGCAACCGCAAAGCCACCGAACTGGTCCCGGTTGGACAGTCCACACCGGACGAACTGGCGCGCGCGGCGCGGCTGTCGAGCCTCGCCGACGGGACACCGGAGGGACGCAGCATCATCGAGCTGATCGTCCGCGACAACGACCTGCCTGCCGAGGCGAGCGAGGACGAGAAGCTCGCCGAGTTCGTCCCGTTCACCGCGCAGACCAGGATGAGCGGCATCGACATCGGTGAGCGCGAGGTCCGCAAGGGCGCCACCGCGTCGGTGCTGGCCTGGGTCCGCGACCGCGGCGGCGAGGTGCCCGCCGAAACCGAGCGCGTCGTCGACGAGATCAGCGGGCAGGGCGGCACCCCGCTCGTGGTCGCCGAATCGGGACCGGGCGGCACCGGGGTCCGCGGCGTCATCCGGCTCTCCGACGTGGTGAAGCCGGGGATGAAGGAGCGCTTCGTCGAACTGCGCGCGATGGGCATCAAGACCGTCATGATCACCGGGGACAACCCGTTGACCGCCAAGGCGATCGCCGAGGACGCGGGTGTCGACGACTACCTCGCCGAGGCCAAGCCCGAGGACAAGATGGCCCTGATCCGCAAGGAGCAGGAGGGCGGGCGGCTGGTCGCGATGACCGGTGACGGCACCAACGACGCGCCCGCGCTGGCCCAGTCCGATGTCGGCGTCGCGATGAACACCGGCACGTCGGCGGCGAAGGAAGCCGGCAACATGGTCGACCTCGACTCCAACCCGACCAAACTGATCGAGATCGTCGAGATCGGCAAGCAGCTCCTGATCACCCGCGGCGCGCTCACCACGTTCAGCGTGGCGAACGACCTCGCGAAGTACTTCGCGATCCTGCCTGCCATGTTCGCGGCCATCTACCCGCAGCTCGGCGGCCTGAACGTGATGCACCTGGCGACGCCGCAGTCGGCGATCCTGTCCGCGGTGATCTTCAACGCGCTGATCATCGTGGCGCTGATCCCGCTCGCGCTGCGCGGCGTCCGGTACCGCCCGTCGTCGGCTTCGGCGCTGCTGCGGCGGAACCTGCTCATCTACGGCCTCGGCGGCATCGCCACCCCGTTCCTCGGGATCTGGCTCGTCGACCTGCTCGTCCGTCTCATTCCCGGAATGGGTTGATCCACATGAAGGTGTTGCTGAAGCAGAGCATGGCGGGGCTGCGCGTCCTGGTCGTGCTGACCGTGCTGCTCGGGGTGCTCTACCCGCTCGGGGTGTGGCTGGTGTCGCGGGTTCCCGGCCTGCAGGCCAACGCCGAGGGTTCGGTCGTCGAGCAGAACGGGACCGCCGTCGGGTCGTCGCTGATCGGGGTCGACCCGGTGCCGGCGGACCCCGCGCACGACCCGTGGTTCCACAACCGGCCCTCCGCGGGCTCGAAGGACTCGCTCGGCCCCGGCGACCCGTCCACCTCGGGCGGTTCGAACAAGGCCGCGACCAACGAGGACCTCGTCAAGACGGTCGTCGAGCGCCGGGACCTGATCGCCAAGCGCGAAAACGTGGCACCGGAGGCGGTGCCGACCGACGCCGTCACCGCGTCCGCGTCGGGGCTCGACCCGTCGATCAGCCCGGCCTACGCCGCGTTGCAGGCGACACGCGTCGCGGCGAACACCGGGGTGCCCGTCGACAAGATCCATCAGCTCATCGACGCGAACACGCACTCGGCGGGCATCGGCATGCCCGGTGTGAACGTGCTGGAGCTGAACCTCGCCGTGCAACACGCACGGTGACGACGTACACAGCGACGAGTGGGCACGAAGAGCGCAGACTGATCGGGTGGACGTGAGCGAGGAAACCGGCGAGGACGAGGGCACCACCTCGCCGCAGCGGCGCCGGGGAGAGCTGAGGATCTACCTCGGCGCCGCGCCGGGGGTCGGCAAGACCTTCGCGATGCTGGGCGAGGCGCGGCGGCGGCTCGACCGCGGCACCGACGTGGTCGCGGCGCTCGTCGAGACGCACGGGCGGAAGAAGACCGCCGAACTGCTCGACGGGCTGGAGGTGCTGCCGCGACGGCACGCGTCGCACCGCGGGCACGAGTTCGAGGAACTGGACGTCGACGCGGTGCTCGCGCGGGCGCCCGAGGTCGCCGTCGTGGACGAGCTGGCGCACACCAACGTGCCGGGCTCCCGCAACGAGAAGCGCTGGCAGGACGTCGAAGAGCTGCTCGTCGCCGGGATCGACGTGCTGTCCACGGTCAACGTGCAGCACCTGCAGAGCCTCAACGACGTGGTGGAGCGCATCACCGGGGTGGCGCAGCAGGAGACCATCCCGGACGAGGTGGTGCGCCGCGCCGAACAGCTCGAACTGGTCGACATCACGCCGGAGGCGCTGCGCAGGCGCCTCGCCCACGGCAACATCTACGGCGCGGAGCGGATCGACGCGGCGCTCGGCAACTACTTCCGGCCGGGCAACCTCACCGCGCTGCGCGAGCTGGCGCTGCTGTGGGTCGCCGACCAGGTGGACGTCGCGCTCCAGCGGTACCGGGCGGAGCAGCAGATCACCGACACCTGGGAAGCGCGCGAGCGGGTGGTCGTCTCGATCACCGGCGGGCGCGAAAGCGAGACGCTGATCCGGCGCGGCAGCAGGATCGCGACGAGGGCGGGCGCCGAGCTGCAGGTCGTGCACGTGCTGCGCGGTGACGGGCTCACCGGGCTCGGTCCCGCCGCGCTCGGCAAGTACCGGAAGCTGGCCGAAGAGGTCGGCGCCACCTTCCACACGGTCGTCGGCGACGACGTGCCGAGCGCGCTGCTGGACTTCGCGCGCGGCGTCAACGCGACGCAGCTCGTGATCGGCACCTCCAGCCGGACCAGGCTGGCCAGGTTGTTCGACGAGGGGATCGGCGCGGCCGTGGTGCGGGACTCGGGACCGATCGACGTCCACATCGTCACGCATTCGCGGGCGGGCGGGCGGTTGCGGGCCAAGCTGAGCGCGAGCCCGCTCACCCCGTCCCGCCGGGTCGTCGGGTGGGCCCTCGCGGTGCTGGTGCCCGCACTGGCCACGTTCATCGGCGTCCTGTTGCGACAGTCGCTCGACTTCTCCACGAACGTGGTGGACTACTTCCTCGCCACCGTGGTCGTCGCGCTCGTCGGCGGGCTGGGGCCCGCACTGCTGGCTTCGGTGTTTTCCGCGCTGCTGTTGAACTTCTTCTTCACCGAGCCGTACTTCACGTTCACCGTGGACGCGCAGCGCAACGTGGTCACGCTGATCGCGATGGTGCTGGTCGGCGTGCTCGTGGCGCTGGTCGTGGACAGGGCGGCGCGCCGGGCGGCGCAGGCCGCGCGGGCGCGCACCGAGGCCGCGTTGCTCGCCTCCTACGCGAGGACCGTGCTCACCCATGCCGCGCCGCTGGAACGCCTGCTGGAGAAGGTCCAGGAGAACTTCGCGCTCAGTTCGGTGGCACTGCTGGAAAAGCGCGGCGGTGCGTGGAAGCGCGTGGCGAAGGTCGGCACCGATCCGTGCGGCGATCCCGACGAGGCCGATGTGGACATCGCGGTGACCTCGGAGGTGCACCTGACCCTGCGCGGCCGCGCGCTGCCCGCCGCCGACCGGAGGGTGCTCGAAGCCGCCGCGGGACAGGCGCTGCTCGCGTTGCGGCAGCAGAGGATGGCGTCGAAGACCGCGGTGGCCGAACGGAAGGCGGAGGCGACCGAGCTGCGCACCGCGCTGCTGTCCGCGGTGGGCCACGACCTGCGCACGCCGCTGACCTCGATCAAGGCCGCCATCGGCAGCCTGCGCGCACCGGATCTGGAGTTCTCCCAGGAGGACACCGACGAACTGCTCGCCACCATCGAGGAGTCGGCGGACCGGCTCGCCGGGCTGGTGGACAACCTGCTCGACTCCTCGCGGCTGGCGACCGGCGCGGTGCGCCCGCACCTCCGCCCGGTCGGGTACGACGAGGTGCTCTACCACGCTCTGTCCACTGTGGATGGTTCGAAGGCGGTGGTGATCTGCGTCGACGAGCGGCTGCCCGCGGTGCTCGCCGATCCCGGCCTCCTCGAACGGGTGATCGCGAACGTGGTGGACAACGCGCTACGGCACGGCCGCGCCGAACAGCCGGTGTCGGTGCGCGGCAGCGTGCACGCCGACCAGGTGGAGCTGCGCGTCGTCGATCACGGGCGCGGGTTGAAGAAAGGTATGGCAGAGTCGGCTTTCGCCCCGTTCCAGCGTCTCGGCGATCGCGACGCGACACCGGGCGTCGGATTGGGGCTGTCCGTTGCCAAGGGGTTCACCGAGGCGATGGGCGGCTCGATCCGGGCGGAGGACACCCCCGGCGGCGGCCTGACCGTGGTGATCTCCCTTCCCGTCCAGCACAGCAGCAACAGTGTGGAGCCCATCCGATGAGTCCGAAGGCAGAGGGCAGCACGGTTCTCGTCGTCGACGACGAGCCGCAGATCGTGCGCGCGCTGCGGATCAACCTCTCCGCGCGCGGCTACCGCGTGATCACCGCGCACGACGGCGCGGCCGCGTTGCGCGCGGTCGCCGAGACGAAGCCGGACGTGGTGGTGCTCGACCTCGGCCTGCCGGACATGGACGGCAACGAGGTGATCGAGGGCCTGCGCGGCTGGACCCCGGTGCCGATCATCGTGCTGTCGGCGCGCGGGGACTCCTCGGACAAGGTCAAGGCGCTCGACGCGGGCGCGGACGACTACGTGACCAAGCCGTTCGGCATGGACGAGCTGCTCGCGCGCCTGCGCGCGGCGGTGCGGCGCTCGGCGACGGTGAAACCGGGCGACGCCGATGCCGTGGTGGAGACCGAGGCGTTCACCATCGACCTCGCCGCGAAGAAGGTCCGCCGCGACGGCACCGAGGTGCACCTGACGAAGACCGAATGGGGCGTGCTGGAGCTGCTGGTGCGCAACCGCGGCCGCCTCGTGGCGCAGAAGCAGCTGCTGCACGACGTGTGGGGTCCCAGCTACGAGACCGAGTCGCACTACCTGCGGGTGTACCTGGCCCAGCTCCGCCGCAAGCTCGAACGGGAACCGTCCCGGCCGCGGCATCTGCTCACCGAGCCGGGTATGGGCTACCGCTTCGAAGCCTGAGCCGTACTACGGCGTGGTCGGCGTGGTCCCGCCACCACTCGACGGCGTCGTCGGATCGGTCGACGGCGGGTTCGACGACGACGGCGGGTTGCTGGACGACGGCGGAGTCGACGTCGGCGGTTTGGTCGACGTCGGTGGCTTGGTGGTCGGCTTCGTCGGGCTGCTGCCGGGCGGTGTCCACGGCGGCGTGCCGGTGCCGGGCGGCAGCCCGGTGCCCGGCGGCACGGGCACGCCGGGGTGGTTGGCGGGCGGCGGCAGGATCGTGGTCGTCGGCTGGCCGTCGGTGCCGATGGTCACCACCGTGGTCGGCGACGCCGAGGTGACGGGCGCGTTCGGGTCGCCAGGCACGGCTTCGCCGTTGACGGTGACGCTGCCCTGGCCGGGCTGCGCGTTGCCGGGAATGCGCTGCGGGCCGCCAAGCCCGCGCTGCGGCGCGGTGGCGCTGGAGTCCGCGGCCGGGCTGGAGATCTGCGCGACGGCGGCGAAACCGGTGGTGAGCACGAGCCCGCTCGCGGCGAGCAGCAGGAACCCGGTGCGGTGCAGGCGGGTGCCGGGCTCGCGCGGTGGTGCGGCTTCGGCTCGACTTCCCTCGGGGCTTCCGCCCTTCGGTGACCCCAGTCGGGTCATGCTTGCTCCTCGGTGCGTCCGGCGGTGAATCCGGCAAAATCTGCCTGAGCGACACCCAGGCGAGTTAGCCCAGGCGGCGGACCCGGGACGGGACCGTACCACTGTCGGTGAACGTTCCACGAACGTGTCCGCGAACCCCGTTAACTCTCCGCAACGATCTTGACCGGGGGTGATCCGGCAAAATGACCGGAATGACGGTGAAAGACGAACAGGTGCGGCTCAACGCCTGGGTCCGCGGCACGGTCCAGGGCGTCGGTTTTCGCTGGTGGACCCGCAGCAGAGCGCTCGAGTTCGGCCTGGTGGGCAGCGCGAGCAACCTCGGGGACGGCCGTGTCGAGGTGGTAGCGGAAGGTAGTCGAAACAACTGTGAGCGGTTGTTGGCGGCCCTCCGGTCCGGTGAGTCACCCGGAAGTGTGGATCACGTCGCCGAGCGCTGGTCCGAACCCCGAGGCGGCCTCACCGGCTTCGTGGAGCGTTGACGCGGGCGTTCCTGATGAGACTTTCCGGTCGCGGCGTGACCGTCCCCGAAGGCTGCTCCGGCAGAGGTCGAGGTGAGGTTCGCCGCGTATGCCCCGAAGGCTCCCTTCGGTCAGCTGTGTCCCCTGGCGGGGACGTCCTGCCAGAGGTGAAAATAGGGCGCGCGCGCCTCCGCTGTGGGGGCGATCTCGCTGTCCCCGGCGAATCTGCTTGTTTACGGGCCAGGGCACCTACCGCCGTGTTTCCGCCTTCGCGGTCGTCGGCAAACCCGTGCGGGCCCACCGTGGGAGAAGAGTGACTGCTGGGGCGCCCGGAAACGGGTGTTGCTCATGTGCTGCCCGCCGTGGTAGGGCGCGCCGATGACACCCCGGCGTCCCACGAGGCGGAGTGGCCGGTAGGTAAACTCTGCCGACCGGCACTCAAGACCGCCACACTGGAGAAGGAAGTCCCCCGCGGTGCACCTCAAAAGCCTGACGCTCAAGGGCTTCAAGTCCTTCGCCTCGGCGACGACGCTGCGGTTCGAGCCCGGTATCACCTGCGTGGTGGGGCCGAACGGCTCCGGCAAGTCGAACGTGCTCGACGCGCTGCGCTGGGTGATGGGCACGCAGGGCGCCAAGGACCTGCGCGGCGGCAAGATGGAGGACGTCATCTTCGCCGGGACGGCGGGCCGCGCGCCGCTGGGCCGCGCCGAGGTGACGCTGACGATCGACAACGCCGACGGCGCGCTCCCGATCGACTACACCGAGGTCTCGATCACCCGCCGCATGTTCCGCGACGGCGCGAGCGAGTACGAGATCAACGGCAGCGGCTGCCGCCTGATGGACGTGCAGGAACTGCTGTCGGACTCCGGTATCGGCCGCGAGATGCACGTCATCGTCGGGCAGGGGCAGCTTTCCCAGATCCTGGAGGCGAAGCCGGAGGAGCGCCGCGCCTTCATCGAAGAGGCCGCGGGGGTGCTGAAACACCGCAAGCGCAAGGAAAAGGCGCTGCGGAAGCTCAACGCCATGCAGGCGAACCTCGACCGCCTCGGCGACCTGACCACCGAACTGCGCCGCCAGCTCAAGCCGCTCGGCAAGCAGGCCGAGATCGCCCGCAAGGCGCAGACGGTGCAGTCGGAGCTGCGCGACTCCCGGCTCCGCCTGCTCGCCGACGACCTGGTCACCCAGCGCGCGGACATCGCCCGCGAGGAGGCCGACGAGAGCGCCGCGCGCGCTCGCCGCGGCGAGGTCGAGCAGGCACTCGAAACGGTCACAGCGGAAGAGCAGCACCTCGAGTCCTCGCTCGCCGAGGACGCGCCGAGGCTCGCCGCCGCGCAGGACACCTGGTACAAGCTTTCGGCGCTGGCCGAGCGCTTGCGCGGCACGGTGCGCCTCGCCGTCGAGCGCCAGCGGCACCTGTCCGCCGAGGTCCCGACCGGGTCCAGCGGCCGGGACCCGGAGGAGCTGCTCGCCGAGGCCGAAGCCGCTGCCGAGCGCGAAGAAGAGCTGAACGAGGCCGTCGCCGAAGCGCGGGCGATGCTTTCGCAGACCGTGCAGCGCCGCGAACAGCTCGAACACGCTGTGCAGGCCGCCGAAAAGGCGCACATGGCCGCCGTCCGCGCGATCGCCGACCGCCGCGAAGGGCTCGCCAAGCTCACCGGTCAGGTCGAGGCGCTGCGCAGCAAGAACGGTGCCACCTCCGACGAGATCGAGCGGCTCACCGTCTCCATCGACGAGGCGAACGCGCGGGCCGAGCAGGCCGCAGAAGAGCTGGAGGAGGCGCGCGCCGAGGGCGGTGTCGAGGAATCCGACGACGCCGGGCTCCAGGAGCGCCACGATCGGGCGGTCGAAGCGAACAACGCGGCGAAGGCCAGGGTCGAGGAACTCGTCAAGGCCGAGCGCACCGCGGAGCGGGACATCGCCTCGGAGAAGGCCAGGGTCGACGCGCTGTCGATGGGCCTCAAGCGCAAGGACGGCGCGGGCGTGCTGCTCGGCGCCGCCGACACGCTGCCCGGCCTGCTCGGCTCGGTCGCCGCGCTGCTGACCGTCGACGCCGGCTACGAGGTCGCGCTCGCCGCCGCGCTCGGCCCGGTCGCCGACGCGGTCGCGGTGGCCGGTGGCGAGGACGCGCTCGCCGCGCTGAAGTTCTTGAAGGCAGAGGATTCCGGTCGCGCCGGCGTGCTGCTCGGCGGCCAGGAGTACACAGTGGACACCGGCAGCCTGCCGTCGCTGCCGACGGGCGCGCGGTGGGCGCGCGAGGTGGTCAACGCGCCGGAGCAGCTGCGCCCCGCCGTCGAGCGCGCGCTCGACCGGGTGGCCATTGTGGACGGTCTGGACGACGCGCGGCGGCTCGTCGCGGTGCATCCCGGCATCAGCACGGTCACCGCCGACGGCGATGTCTTCGGCGCGCACTGGGCGGTCGGCGGATCCGCGCGCGGCGAGAGCGTGATCGAGGTGCAGGCCGCCGTCGACGAGGCGCAGGACCGCATGCTCGCCGCGGAGCGCGCGCTCGAACGCACCACCGCGGAGCTGGAAGGCGCCCGCGCGGAGCAGCAGTCGCGCCGCGAAGAGGTCGGCCAGGCGAAGGACGCGCTCGGCGAGGCGAAGGTGCGCCGCGCCCGCTCCGGTGAGCGGCTCAACCGCATGCAGCAGGCCGCGCGGTCGGCCGAGGCCGAGGTCACCCGCCTGCGCGAGCAGCGCACGAAGGTGGAGAGCAGCAGGGAAGAGGCACTCGCCAAGCTCGCCGAGTTGGAAGACCGCCTCAGCGCAGTCGCCGAGGAACAGGACTTCGAAGAGGACCCCGACACCACCGAGCGCGACGAGGCCGCCGACGAACTCGCGGTGGTGCGGCAGGAAGAGGTCGAGGCGCGGCTTTCGCTGCGCACGGCGGAAGAGCGCGTCCGCGGGATCGCGGGCAAGGCGGATTCCTTGCGCCGCGCGGCCTACGCGGAGCAGCAGGCCCGTGAGCGCGCCGAAAAGGCCCGTGTGGCAAGGGAACGCGGCGCCGCTATCGCCACGGCCGTGGTCAACGGCGGCGAGCTGGCGTTGGAGCGCATCGAGGTCTCGGTGCAGCGCGCGGCGGCCGAGCGCGATCAGGCGCAGGCGATGCGCACCGAGCGGGAGTCCGCGCTGACCCAGATCCGCAGCCGCGTCCGCGAGCTGACCGGCGAGCTGGAGAAGCTGACCGACGCCGTGCACCGCGACGAGGTGCTCCGCGCCGAACAGCGGCTTCGCCTGGAGCAGCTGGAAACGAAGATCTCCGAAGAATTCGGGATCGGGCTCGAAGACCTCGTCACCGAGTACGGTCCCGGCGTACCGGTACCGCCCAGTGCCGGCGAGATGGCCGAGTACGAGGAGCTGAAGGAACGCGGTGAGGCCGTGACGCCGCCGCCCGCGATCCCGTACGACCGCGCCACCCAGCAGCGCCGTGCCAAGCGCGCTGAGAAGGATCTCGCGCTGCTCGGCAAGGTGAACCCGCTCGCGCTCGAAGAGTTCGCCGCGCTCGAAGAGCGGTACAAGTTCCTCTCGACCCAGCTCGAAGACCTGAAGGCGACGCGGAAGGACCTCCTCACCGTCATCAAGGAGGTCGACGACAAGATCCTCGAGGTCTTCAGCTCGGCCTACACCGATGTCGCGCGCGAGTTCGAGATCGTGTTCTCCGTGCTGTTCCCCGGTGGCGAAGGCCGCATGGTGCTCACCGAGCCCGACGACCTGCTCGCCACCGGTGTCGACGTCGAAGCGCGCCCGCCGGGCAAGAAGGTCAAGCGGCTGTCGCTGCTTTCGGGTGGCGAGAAGTCGCTCGTCGCGGTGGCGATGCTGGTCGCGATCTTCCGCGCCCGCCCGTCGCCGTTCTACGTGATGGACGAGGTCGAGGCGGCGCTGGACGACACCAACATGCGGCGCCTGATCAAACTCCTCGAACAGCTTCGGGCCGCGTCGCAGCTGATCATCATCACGCACCAGAAGCCGACCATGGAGATCGCCGACGCGCTCTACGGCGTGAGCATGCAGGGCGACGGCATCACGAAGGTGATCTCGCAGCGCCTGCGCACCGAAAAGATCGAGACCGCCGAGAAGATCACGAAGCCCGAGAAGCTCAACGTGGTCGAAGTGGCCGAGGCGCCTGGACAGCCTGAGGTGACCGAACGGCCCGAGGCGACTGAACAGCCTGAGGCGACCGAAGTGGCCGAGGTGACCGAGCCGCCTGAACAGCCTGAGGCGACTGAACAGCCTGAGGCGACCGAAGTGGCCGAGGCGACCGAGCCGCCTGAACAGCCTGAGGCGACTGAACAGCCTGAGGCAGCCGAAGTGGCCGAGGCGACCGAGCCCCCTGGACAACCCGAGGCGTCCGCCACCTCGACCTGAATCGGGAGCTGCCCTCGAAGTCCCTGAAGGCGACCTTCGGGGAATCCAACGCCGCGATCTCGCCCCTCACAGCGCGCGGCATGGTGCTGCTGATGCCCCGAAGGTGCCCTTCGCGGCGTCAGATTCCCTCAAGGGCACCTTCAGGGCATCCAACGCCGCGTTCCTGGCCGTCACAGCACGGAGCACGGCGCCGCTGATGCCCCGAAGGGAGCCTTCGCGGCGTCAGAGTCCCCGAAGGTCGCCTTCGGGGAATGCGGCCAAGGACCCCGATCTCGCATTGAGGTCACGATCGCGGGCAGTGCCTTCTCGTGCGTGCGCCGTGCCGCGATAATCGCTTCGCTCGCAGGCCGACGTGGGGAGCGTTCTTGGCAGACGACGAGGGTGATCAGGCAGGGCAGCGCAAGCGAAGGCTGCCGTTCAGCCGCACCGCGAGGCTCACCGCGTGGGGGCTGGCGGTCGCGCTGATCATCGTGGCGGGGTTGTACCTGTGGTGGCAGCGCATCCCGTCCGTCGACGACCTCAAGGAGGAGGCGGGGCTCAAGGGGAAGCCGGAGCTGCTGATCGGCGTGATGGACGACATCCCCGGCGTCGGCTACCGGGACCCGGTCACCGGGCGGTTCGGCGGGTTCGACATCGACATCGGCTACCTGGTCGGCGCGAGCCTCGGGTTCCGGCCGAGCGAGGTGCGGTTCCTGCCGGTCGAGAACGAGGACCGCAACCGCATGCGCGCGCAGGACCACGGGCACCAGGTGCAGGTGGACCTCGTGATCGCCACCTACAGCGTCACTCCCGAGCGCGAGGCCGAGCGCAGCGTCAGCTTTTCGGCGCCCTACCTGGACACCGAGCAGTCCGTGATGACGCTGAAGGGCCACGCGCCGGTGCAGGACCTCAGCGACCTCGCCGGGAAGACGGTGTGCACGATCAGCACGTCCACGTCGAAGTACCCGGCCGCGGACGCCGGTGCGAAGGTCGCGGGCAAGCGCAAGATCAGCGAGTGCCTGCCTGGCCTGCGTTCCGGCGAGTACGACGCGGTGACCACCGACGCGGCGATACTGGCCGGGTTCGTCGCCGCCGAGCCCGCGGTGTTCGCCCACCACGACGTCGGGTTCTCGACGCCGGAGTCGTGGGGGGTCAACACGGGCGGCAACGAGGCGCTGCGCAAGCTCGTCAACCTCGCGCTCTACGAATCCCGCAACGATCCCGACGACAAGCGCTGGGAAGACGCCTACGACCGGTACCTGCGCCCGGAGGAGGCGGCCAGCTCGCCCCAGCCCGTCGCCATCGACAAGCAGCCGGAAGTGCCAGAAGTGGAGGTCCGGCAGTGGCCGTGGGAGAGGCTGGCGGGCGTGATCGCCCCGCGGTGAGCGGCCAGGCCCGTGGCTCGCAGTGGACGCTCGCGTTCCTGCCCGCGTTCCCGATCGTGCTGCTCGTGCTCCGGCTGTGGCAGCTTTCGCGGCAGGATCTCGACACGATGCTGCTGCTCGTGCAGAACGTCGGGCCGCTCGACCTGGTCAGCTCGCTGGTGATCACGCTGATCTGGGTGCCGCCGGTGGTCGTGCTGACGGTGCGCGTGCTCGGCCTGCTCTACCAGGTGAGCGCCGGCGCGGACGCGAAGCCGTCCTGGCTCGCAGGCGGCGCCGACCGCACTCCGGACTGGGCGGTGGCGGCGGCGGTGATGTGGGCGGCCACGGCGTGGCAGGCGCAGTACCTCCCGGTGCTGGCGATGGTCACCGCCGCGATCGCCGGGCTGACCGTGCGGCACCGGCATCCCCAGCGGGTCCGGCTCATCCGCGCGGTGTGCCTGCTGCTGCCGCTGGGGCTCGCGATCGCCGAGTACGCGTGGTTCGGGCCCGCCATCGTCGACGCGGTCCACCGCGGCGAGATCGTGGTGGCGCTGCTGCTGCTCGTGCCGCCGTTGCTGGCGCCGCTGCTCGCCGGGCCGATCCCGGCCTCGGTCGCGCGCTCCGCGACCCACGCGCCCGCGGCGGCGGGCGCGCTGATCGGGCCGGTGGTGCTCGGCGCGATCTTCCTGCGGGCGCCCGTGCTGCCCTCGGTCGCGCTCGAACTCAAACCGGAGTCCGGCGCCCCGCGCGGCGAGATCGTGCTCGCCGGGGTGGTCACGGTCGACGACACGATGACCACGCTGCTCGACGACCAGGGCGCGGTGCGGTTCGTGCCGAACGACAGGGTGGCGTCGAAGACGTTGTGCGCGGGCGCGGAGCAGATCCCGCCGAGCCGCGTCGAAGCGCACGGCTGGCTGGTCGGGCAGTCGGCCCTGCAGTGGGTGCTGCCGTCGCGCCACACCCCCCGTTCGGGTGACCCCCGATGCGAAGGCCGCCCGGTCAAGGGCTGACTCACCCATGTGGCGCTAGACACATTGCTTAACGTGCTTTTTACTTCGAGAAATCGATTACTCGCGCACCTGAGCCTACCCGACGATCAGGAGTCCTCCCGTGACCTGGATACCCCCTGCCCAAAAACGAACGCCGAGACCCCGGCGCGGCCTCGTCACGCTCACCTTGGCCGCACTCGCCGCGCTGACCGTGATCGCGGCCCCGTCGGCGCTCGCCGCACCCACCGATTCCGCCGTCGCGCGCGCGACCCCGCTCGCGAAGGGGCCCGTCGGCTGGGACGTCTTCCGCAAGCTCGACGGCATGGAACGGATGCGGCCGGGGGAGCAGGTCCGCCAGTTTTCGAGCTTCGACCGCACCGGCGGGAACGAGGACGGCTTCAACGGTGTCTACTCGTGCCTGAGCCATGACCCCGACGGCCAGTGCGTCATCGCGGACGCGCACGGCGCGGGCGAGATTTCGTCGATCTGGTTCACCTACGCCGCGAACTCGGTGGCCGCGATCGGCAACATCAGGATCGAGCTGGACGGCCGCGTCGTGCTGCAGGCCAACCTGCAGGACCTGGTGAACGGCAGGAAGGGCGCGCCGTTCGTCTGGCCGCTGGTCGGCAATTCGCAGGACACCATGGGCGGCACGGTGCTCAAGGTGCCGATGCCCTACACCAGCTCGATGCGGATCGTCACGCAGAACAACCCGCACTTCTACCACGTGGCGTACCGCCAGTTCGCCGACGCGTCGGGGGTCCGCACGTTCGACCCCTCGGACAAGGCGCTCGACGTGGTCAACCGGCTGCGCGGGTACGGCGTCAACGATCCGAAGCCGCCGGCGCCCGGCGCGCGGACGGACACCGCGGGGATCGCGCTGGCACCCGGCGCGTCGATGTCGATACCGGCGGCGGCGGGCCCTCGCCAGATCAGCCAGCTCCAGCTACGGCTGCCGCAGGCGGTCAGCAGCCCGATGGCCTACGACGACGGCAGGGCGTTCGCGCCGGGCAGCAGCTCGTTCACGATGGCCGTCTCGCCCGCGAACCAGGGCATCCGGCTGACGCGGCGGTACGACCAGGGGATCGGGCACCAGCGGGCGAACCTGCTGATCGACGGGAAGCCCGCGGGTGAATGGACGAGCGGCCCCTCCGTGCGCGAACGCTGGGGCGAACAGACCATCGAGGTGCCGCCCGCGCTCACCGCGGGGAAGTCCAGGATCACCGTGACCAACGCGTTCGTCTCGTCCGATCTGGACGTCAACGAGTTCCGCTACGTCGCGCACAGCAAGCTCGGTGCCGACTGGGCGCTCTCCGACATCATCGACATCGGCCCGAACCACCCCGGTGAGGAGGCGACGCACGGCTACAAGATCCTCGGCGGGACGTGGGAAGGGCTCGGCAGTTCGCGGTTCGACGTGCCGGCCGCGCAGGTCACCGCGACCGATCAGCTGCTGGAGGGGCTGCGGCTGCGGATCACCTTCGACGGGAAGACCACTGTGGACAGTCCGGTCGGGGAGTTCTTCGGCTCGGGGCTCGGCAAGTACGCCACCAAGACGCTGATGACCTCGATCGACACCACCGAGAACGGCGCCTTCACGTCCTGGTACCCGATGCCGTACGGCAAGAACGCGAAGATCGAGCTGGTGAACTCCTCGCCGGTCGCGGTCACCGCGGGGTCCGTCGCGGTCACCTCCGCGCCGGACCCGTCGCTTCCCGCCGACCTGGCCAAGGGCGGCACGCACGGGTACTTCAACGCCACGCACCACCGGGCGGACACCGTGCCGGGGCAGGAGTGGAACTTCCTGAGCGCGCAGGGCCGCGGCGTGTTCTACGGCGTGACCACGAACATGCGCGGGCACATCCCGCCGGGTGGCGTACACCAGATGAACTACCTCGAAGGCGACGAGCGCGTCTACGTCGACGGTTCGCGGAGCCCGAGCGAGATCGGCACCGGTACCGAGGACTTCTACGAGTCCGGCTGGTACTTCATGGACGCCGAAGCGGGCAACCGGGAAGGCGTCACGTATTCGATGCCGCAGGCCGGTCTGGTGAGCCACGAATCGGCGGCCGACGGCTGCCAGTACGTGTGCCTCAACGCCTATCGGACTCTGATGGCGGACGCGGTGCCGTTCGGCAAGGGCATCGAGTTCGACATCGAGCACGGCGGCGATTCGGACCGGCCCGCGGAGTACAGCTCCACCGCGTACTGGTACGGAAACACCGGGCCGTCGCTGGAACAGTCCGATCTCGTGGACGTGGCGGACCCGGCGAGCAGGGCGCTGCACGGCTACACCGCGGACACCGAGGAGACGGCGACGGTGACGTCGACCTTCGAGGGCAAGGGAGACCGCACCCCGGTCACCGGCACAGTCTCGTCTTCGACCGGGCCCGTGCAGTTCACGGTCGCGGTGTCCCAGCCGAACTCGGGCCTGCGCCTGCACCGGGTTGCCGACCAGAACACCGGGTTCCAGCGGGCGAACGTGTTCGTGGACAACAGGTACGCCGGTGAGTGGTACCAGCCGCTGACGAACGGCTTCTCCCGCTGGCTGGAGGATTCCTACGACATCCCGGCGTCGTTCACCGCGGGCAAGGCGGCGGTGCAGGTGCGGTTCGAACCCGTCGACGGCGCCCCCGCTTGGACGGCGTCGCGCTACACCGCGCTTTCGCAGCTCGGCGACAACGCGAAGGGGGCGGTGAAACCGAACCAGGACTGAGCAAGGGGAACTGACGGGCGCTCCACTCGGAGCGCCCGTCAGTTTTTCACTTCGCTGAGGCGAAAAGGGCTTCCGCGTCGGCGATCGCCCGCGTCAGTGCCTCCGGTTCGGCGGTGAGACCCGTGACGATCGTGTCGATCGCGCGCAGACCGGCCCGGTCGAGCAGGGTCTTCTCGTTGGTGACCCACTCGCCGCGCGCCGCCAGCACGGCGTGCGCGGTCTGCATCGCGGCGGTCGCCAGCGCGCCCGCGACCTCGGTGAGCCGCCCGTGCCGCGCGTGGTTCGCCTTGGCGTAGGTCAAGGTCATCGCCGCGGAGCCCCGCCAGTGCGGCGGCGCGGATTCCCGGAGCGCGTCCGGGTACCCCGGCCGCGGCAGCGCGCCGCGCAGGACCTTGTTGATGGCGAGTTCGCCGACCACGAGGTAGCTCGGGATCCCGGCGAGGTGGAAGGCGAGCGGCTCCCAGTGGAACCGGCCCCGCCCGGCTTCGGCCAGCTCGTGCTCGACGACGTCGAGGTCCCGGTAGTGGACGTCGACGGCGCGGCCGTCGACCGTGAGCCAGGCGCCGCCGTTGAAGACGCCACCGCCCCAGCCGCCGATCTCGGACACTTCGCCGTCGTGGCCGAGTGCGCGCAGGGTGTCGGGGGAGAACTCGCCCCGGTAGTAGATCGCCAGGTCCCAGTCGCTGTCGGGCCGGTTCGTGCCCTTGGCGCGGGAGCCGCCGAGGGTGACCGCCCGCACCGCGGGCAGGCCCGCGAGCTGATCGGCGAGCCGGTCGAGAAATTCCTGGTCGGTGTTTTCCGGCATGGGTGAGGAAATCCTTCGGTGAAGTGATCGAGGTGGACGCGCGCCATCAGCGGACGGAGAAGGACACGTCCGCGCCGGGATGGCCGATGATCACTTCATGCCGGGCACGATAGCACCGGCCGGACGAGGGTCCGGCCGGTGCTGTCGTCACGCCGCTTCTTCGGCTTCCGCGGGATCGGGCTTGGTGGACAGGGCTTCGGCGGCGCGCGGGTCGTCGCCGCGGTGGCGCAGCGACAGCAGGCCGCCGACCACGAGCGTGATGAGCACGCCGAGCAGCGTGTACCACGGGAACGCCAGCACCACCGGCTTTCCGCCCGGCGACGGCGCGATCTTCACGCCGAGCACCACGAACGCCATCACCGCCACGGTCGCGACGAACGCGATGATCGCGTCGAGCTGGCGCGCGCGTTTGATCCACATGCCGAGCAGGAAGGCGCCGAGCAGCGCGCCGTAGGTGTAGCCGGTGATCGCGAGGCCCTGCTCGATCACCGGATTGTCCTTGCTGGTGAACAAGGACGCGAACACCGCGAACACCACCGCCCACACCAGCGTCCAGATCCGGCCGTGGCGCAACAGCTTCGAGTCCGCGGCCTTGCGCTTGGTGAACCGCTGGTAGAGGTCGGCGACGGTGGAGTTCGCCAGCGCGTTGAGCGCGGAGGCGAGCGCGCCCATGGTGGAGGCCAGGATCGCCGCGATCAGCAGCCCGGCCACGCCGACCGGCAGCTCGCTGGTGATGAACCGGGTGAACACGTCGTCGCCCTTGAGGTTCAGCTCCTTGAGCGTCTTGAACCCGTTGTGCGCCCACAGCATCGCGCCGACGAGCAGGAACAGTCCGAATTGGATGGTGACCGCGATCCCGCTGCCGATCAGCGCCTTGCGCCCGTCCCTGATGCTGCGGCAGGCCAGGAACCGCTGCACGATCAGCTGGTCGGCACCGTGCGAGGCCATGGTGAAGATCGCGCCGCCGACCACCGCGGTGAGGAACGCGTACTGGCTGGTCAGCAGGTGCGCGATATCGAAGTTGAAGTCGAAGACCTTGAAGATCCCGGCATCCGACGCCTTCGACGTCCAGCCGGAGGGCAGCTTGGTCGCCAGCACCACGACCGCGATCAGCGCGCCGAGGATGTAGACGCTCAACTGGATCACGTCGACCCAGACGACCGCCTTGATCCCGCCGACGAGCGCGTAGATCAGCGTCAGCGCGGTGAGCACCACGACGATCTGCCAGTACTGGGTGTGCAGGCCGTAGCTGGAGAGGATGTACTGGATCGGGATCGCGCCCGCGAACAGCCGAACGCCCTCGGCGAGCAGCCGCGTCACGATGAACGCGACCGAGGACACGCCCTGCATGGCGCCGCCGAACCGTTCGCCGAGGAAGGCGTACGCCGTCGACTGCTTTCCCTTGAAGTAGCGGGGAAGCATGATGAACGCGACGAGCGTGCGGCCGATGATGTAGCCGAACGGGAGCTGCAGGTAGGTCAGCCCGTTGTAGTTCCCGGACGCCGCCCAGATCAGCCCCGGCGTGCTGATCACGGTCAGCGTGGAGGTTTCGGTGGCCACGATCGAGAAGCACACCGCCCACCACGGCAGGCTCCGCTCGCCGATGAAGTAGTCGGCCGCGGAGCGTTGCTTGCGGCCGACCAGCACGCCGATCACCGGCATCGCGGCCAGGTACACCACGATGATCACGAGATCCACCGCGTTCATGCGTATCTCCTATGGTTTCGTCGGCTCACGTCGCCCCCAGGCCCCGCGAGAAAGGGATGAGCTTAGTCAGCGGCTGCGCCTTCGGGGCGATTTCGCCCGCCGGTCACCCGTTCGACCCGCAGCCGGGTGATCGGGACGAGCCGGGGTGGCGGCAGAACGAGTGGCGTGGCGCCCGGCGTGATGCTGCCGAGCAGCCGCGGCCCGCGCGCGCCGGTCGCGTCCGGCCGGTTCGCGGGCAGCCCGTGCCAGGTCAGCCAGCCGAGAATCGCGGTCAGGTAAGCCTCTTTCGCGTCACCGGGCATCCCGAGGTCGTCGCTCGCCGACACCGCGGCGTCCGGTAGCCGCCGCGCCAGCGCGGCCATCAGCACCGGGTTCCGCACCCCGCCGCCGGAGGCCACGATCGTGCGAACCCCGTGCGAGCGGGCCGCGTCCGCGATCGTCACCGCGGTCAGTTCGGTGAGCGTGGCGAGGAGGTCGGGATCCGAGACGGCCACTCCGTCCGTCGCGGCGGCGAGGTACCCGGCGTGGAACAGTTCCTTGCCGGTGGATTTCGGTGGCGCCGCGCGGTAGTAGGGCTCGTCGAGCAGCCGCGCGAGCAGGTCGTCGCGGCAGGTGCCGGAGGCCGCGATCGCGCCGTCGACGTCCTGCCGCCGCGCGCCGCCGGTCACCCGCGCCGCGGCGAGGTCGAGCAGCGCGTTGCCGGGGCCGGTGTCGTAGGCGAGCACGGCACCGCCGGGTTCGACCACGGTGAGGTTCGCGATCCCGCCGATGTTGAGCGCGGCGGCGGGCGCTGCCGAGCGCTCGGCCAGGTCGGCGAGCCACAGCGCGTCCATCGTGCCGGCGAGCGGGGCGCCGTGCCCGCCCGCGGCGACGTCGCGGGTGCGCAGGTCCGACACCACCGGCAGGCCGGTGCGCTCGGCGATCCAGGCGGGCTGCCCGAGCTGGAGGGTGCCGTGCACCCGCCCTTCGGCGACCCAGTGGAAGACCGTCTGGCCGAGCGAGCACACCAGATCGGCGCCGCCGAGTTCGTCCAGGCACCGGCCGACCGCGTCCGCGAACGCCTGTCCGACACCGGTGTCGAGCTTCGTCAGCTCTTCGGCGCTCGACGGGTTCGGCGGCAGCGCGGCCAGCAGGCGGGTGGCGAGTTCCGGCGGGTACGGGACCTCGCGGTACCCGAGCGGGGTCAGCACCAGCTCCGGTCCGTCCGCGCGCAGCTCGGCGACGGCCACGTCGATCCCATCGACCGACGTGCCGGAGAGCACACCGGCGACAAGCATCGCCGGCTCGACATCGTTGTCCGCCACGGACAGGTGGTCTAGTCCCTTGCCTCGACGCGGCGCAAGCGCTCGCGTGGGACCTTGACCAAACCGAGTTGTTCCCGGTGGGCGGCTGGCGGGGTCGGGCGGGGGTTACCCACGCCACCGGCTCGCGGATGCGAGGATGTGCGCGTGTCGAGCAACCTCTGGTTCTGGATCGTTCTGCTGGCCGTCGTCGTGCTGGTGATCGGTCTCGTCACCGGGCTGGTGATCGCGCGCAAGCGCAAGATCAGCCTTGGCGAGTCCGGACAGCCCGAAGCCGAGCAGAAGCCGAAGGCCACCGGCTACACCGCCGGTGGCGGGATCGCCCTTGCCCCCGGCGGGGAGAAGACCGCTCCAAGCGGGGAGAAACCGGCGCCGGAGGAGGAGCAGGCCGAACCGCATCCGGCCGGTGAGCGCACCGAGGTCGACGGGCAGCCCGCCGTCGGCGACGACGCGTCCGTGCCGAGGGACTCGCCCCAGCGGAGCGTGGTCGACGTCGGCCTGCCGGCCGAGACCGAAGCGGCGCCGGAACCCGTACCCGTCGAGGAGATCGAGCCCGCGACCGGCAGGCTGGAGCGGCTTCGCGGCAGGCTGTCGAAGTCGCGGTCGATGTTCGGCCAGAGCCTGCTCGGCCTGCTCGGCGCAGGCGACCTCGACGAGGATTCGTGGCAGGAGGTCGAGGACACGCTGCTCGTCGCCGATCTCGGCGCGGCCACCACGAACGAGATCGTCGAGAAGCTGCGCGCGGAGCTGACCCGGCGTGCCGTGCGGAGTTCCGAGGAAGCCCGCACCGTGCTGCACGAGGTGCTCACCGAGGCGCTCGGCCCCGACAGCGACCGCTCGGTCCGCGCGCTGCCGCACACCGACAACCAGCACGGCGGGCGCAAGCAGCCCGCGGTCGTGCTGGTCGCCGGGGTCAACGGCACCGGGAAGACCACCACCACCGGCAAGCTCGCGCGCGTGCTCGTCGCGCAGGGCAGCCAGGTGCTGCTCGGCGCGGCGGACACCTTCCGCGCCGCGGCGGCCGACCAGCTCCAGACCTGGGCGGAGCGCGTCGGCGCCGAAGTGGTCCGGGGCAAGGAGGCGGCCGATCCCGCCGCAGTCGCGTTCGACGCCGTCAAGCGCGGTATCGACGCCGGTGTCGACGCCGTGCTGATCGACACGGCCGGCCGCCTGCACACCAAGACCGGCCTGATGGACGAGCTGGGCAAGGTCAAGCGCGTGGTGGAGAAGCAGGCGAAGGTCGACGAGGTGCTGCTCGTGCTCGACGCCACCACCGGCCAGAACGGGCTCGCGCAGGCGCGGGTGTTCTCGGAGATCGTCGACGTCACCGGCATCGTGCTGACCAAGCTCGACGGCACCGCGAAGGGCGGGATCGTCTTCCAGGTGCAGCGGGAACTCGGCGTCCCGGTCAAGCTCGTCGGCCTCGGCGAAGGCCCCGACGACCTGGCCCCCTTCGAACCCGCCGCTTTCGTGCACGCCCTGCTGGGCTGATTGCGGGGTCCCCCGAAGGCGACTTTCAGGGACTCTCTCCGCGTTCGCGGGGTGCGCGGGCGGGGCTGCTCATGCGCTGAAGGATGCTCCTGGAGAGGTCGGCGGGTCCGCCGCGCCTGCCCCGAAGGGGCCTTTGGGGGATTCTGGTGCCGTGAAGGGCGCCTTCGGGGCATAAGTGGCTCCATGTCGCGTGCGGTGAGGGGCGAGATCGCGGCGTCAGGGTCCTCCAAGGCGCCCTTCGGGGCATGGGCTGGGGTTTCGTAGCTCGCGTCTCGTTCTTGTGTCTGCGCTGGTGCATCGAAGGGCCTTCATGGGCGTGATTGCCGTGGATGTGGCTTCGTGGGCCTGCTTTTGCTCCGGGTGGATGCCCCGAAGGGGCCTTTGGGGGATTCTGGTGCCGTGAAGGGCGCCTTCGGGGCGTCAGCGGCTCCATGTCGCGTGCGGTGAGGGGCGAGATCGCGGCGTCAGGTTCCTCCAAGGCGCCCTTCGGGGCATGGGCTGGGTTCGTAGCTCGCGTCTCGTTCTTGTGTCTGCGCTGGTGCTCGAAGGGCCTTCATGGGCGTGATTGCCGTGGATGTGGCTTCGTGGGCCTGCTTCTGCTCCGGGTGGATGCCCCGAAGGGGCCCTTGACGGAATCTGACGCCGCGAAGGCGCCCTTCAGGGCATCAGCGGCTCCATGTCGCGCGCGGCGAGGGGCGAGATCGCGGCGTCAGGGTCCCCCAAGGCGCCCTTCAGGGCCCCGGCGGGCTCCACGCCTCCGCTCCCCGACGAACCGGAGTCGACGCGCGCGTCAGCGCTGCGACCACCGGGCATGCGCGAATCAGTCCGCGGGGGCGAGATCGTCCAGGAGTACGAGATCCGGCGGGACCAGGGTGGTCGACAGCAGGAGTTCCTTCAGCAGGTTGTCGTTCAACGTGTTGCCGACGGGCTCGCCGACCTCTTCCCTGGTCAGCCCGGAGACACCGCCGCGGGAGAGCCGGTTCCGCACCGCGACGACGACGTGCTCGACCCGTTTCGGCGTCCAGCCCGCCTCGGGGTGCAGGAGTGCGAGCTGCGCGGCGGCTTGGCGCCACGAAAGCGGTTGCGGGCGCAGCTCGTGCAGCAGGTAGCGCTGGCCGAGCACGATCAGCGCGACCCGCTCGTCGGCCTGCAGGAGCCAGGTGCGCGGCGGCTGCGTGATCTCCTCGTGGCGCGGCGGTGGTTTGACGCCGGTCGACCCGGTCACGTACGCCTCGAGCAGGTGCTCGCGGTTGTGCGAGCCGCGGACGAACAGCGGCGTGTACCCCTCGGTGAGCGGTACCGGCTCCTCGTCGCCGAAGAGCAGCCGCGAGCCGGGCAGCCGGATCGGCAGCTTGCCGGTGTTGCTGATCCACCACGCCCCTTCGCGGTGGGACAGCGTGCCGTGCTGCCTGCTCACCCTCGGGTCGTCTTCGCCGAGGCACACGTGCACCTCCGGCCGGTTGCGGCCGAAGACGATGGAACGGCCTTCCTTCGGGCCGAGGGTGATCCCGCCGGCGAGGCTGAGCGCGAACAGCGTGCCCACGGCCGACACGGGCACGCCCCGCGCCAGGCTGCCGTACGCCGCCGGAAGCGATCGCCCGACGTCCATATCACTCTCCGTGCTGGTCTGGTTCGGTGTCACCCGGCGGGATACCGTCAGGTGGCGGGCATCTTGCCCGCCGCGGTCGTCGCGAGCGTTTTCGCCTGGTCGCACAGGATCGACGCGGCCGAGTCGCCCTCGACCTCGAGCAGGGCGAGTTCGGTGGTCTGGTCGCCGTCGGCGTTGGTGTAGGTGCGGTGCACGATCTTCGCCACGCACGTGGTGTCGCCGTCACCGCCGGGTTCCACGTACACGGTGTGACCGGCGAGCTGGGTACGGGTGCCGTCCGCACTGGACAGTTCGGGGTGGCGGTCGAATCTCAGGTCCACGTACCCGTCGGGGGTGTTCCAGCGGCAGCCCCAGTTCCCGAACTCGGCGTCCCCTCTCGGTTCCGCGCCGGGCACGTGGCTGAGCGCGGCCGAGTCGAGCAGCGTGCAGGCGTCGGCTTGGGCGATCGAGTTCGGCGGCGGCGGGTTCTTCCGCCGGGGGAGCTGTCCCTTCGACGCCGTTTCGACGGCACTGCCCGTCGCCGTGTCGGCCGCGGCGCACACGTCGACCGGCGTCGCCCGCACCTGTTCGACGATCACCGACACCCCGTACCGGTCGGGCAGCAGCAGGGTGCGCTCGCATCGCTTGCCGGAACGGGGGTTCGACACGACGGTGATGTCGCCGCGGTGCTCGATGCGCTGATCGGGCCCCGGTTCGGGGTCGGACGGGTTCTCGAGCTGGATCTTGACGTCGGCGACGTCGTTGCCGTCGATCTGGACCATCACGTCGCACCGGCTGAAGTTGGCGGCGTCGCCGAAGACCATGGTGTCCCCGAACCGGCTCAGCGCGGCCGCGTCGGTCAGCCCGCACGGGTCCACCGATCGCGGGTCGCCGAGCACGCCGCTCGGCGCCGGCGCGGGCGGCTGGGAGGGCTGGGCGGCAGGTGGCGGCGGGGTTTCCCGTTGGGTGAGCACCACGACGGTGGTGATCGCGGCGGCGGCCACGATCGCGGCGGCGATCGCGATGAACCGCTTGCCGCGGAACCTGCCGAGCCCGGCGCGCGCGGGCGCGCCGGCGTGCCGGGTCGCCGCGCCCGGTTCGCCCGCGTCCCTCAGCAGCGCCACCGTTTCGGCCGCGGTCGGCCGCGCCCCCGGTTTGACGGAAAGCAGGCGCGACAGGGTGGCGCCGAGCGGGCCGCCGACGGTCGGTGCGGCGATCTTCCCGCCGGCGGAGCGGTGCACGAACGCGAGCGGGTTCCCCGCGGTGCCGAGCGGGGAAACGCCCTCCGCCGCGGCGAACAGGGTGGCACCGAGGGAGAAGAGGTCCGAAGCGCGCGACGGCTCGCCGCCGGCGGCGAGCTCGGGCGGCAGGTAGGCGGGGGTGCCGCGCACGAGGCCGCTGTCGGTCACGGTCTCGTCGCTCCACACCGCGCGGGAAACCCCGAAATCGGTGAGCTTGGCGGTGCCGTTCTCGGCGATCAGCACGTTCCGCGGCGCGACGTCACCGTGGACGATGCCGCGCGCGTGCACCGTTTCCAGCGCGCTCGCGAGCTGCGCGCCGATGCGGACGACCTCGGCGGCGGGCAGCGCGCCGTCGGCGTCGAGCACCTCGCCGAGGTTGCGCGAGGGCACGTACTCCATCACGAGCCAGCAGGCGGATTCGTCGAGCACCAGGTCGAAGAGGGTCACGATGTGCGGGTGGCTCAGCCCGGCGGCGATCTTCGCCTCGTCCTGGAGGCGGCGGAGCTGGGCGTCGTCGTGGTGGGCGTGGGCGAGTTTGACCGCGACCACCCGGTCGAGCTCGGAGTCCGTCGCCTTCCACACGACGCCCATCCCGCCCGAGCCGATCTGCTCGTCGAGTCGATAGCGCCCCGCGATCAGGGCACCGGCGCGGATCGTCACCCGGCACATCGTAGTGACGTGGTGACACGGACCAGTCTCGCGCGGTGAAAAATGGCCTGACCCTGCCAGGTGCGCGCGGGGACCCCTCCCGGGCGGCGCACCTAGCGTTTCGCCCGTGATCGACCAGAGGGGAGTCAGATGAGAAAGAAACGAACATTCTGCCTGGCGGCTGCCGCGCTCTTCGCGATCGCGGTGGCGCAGGCCCCGCTCGCGTCGGCGGCACCGGCCGCCCCGGGAGCGAGCGATTCCGCGTCCCGGCTCAAGATCAGCAAGGGTGGCACCGCGGACAAGCCCGCCGTCTACGACGGTCAGGGCAAGGAGGTCGGCGGCATCGACATCGACGCGGACAACGTCGTCGTCCAGAACTACAAGATGACCAAGCCGAAGGCGCCCGGCATCGAACTGCGGGGCAACAACATCACCATCAAGGACAACACCATCACCAGCCCGACCGGTGGTGACGGCGACGGGATCCGGTTCTTCGGCAACGACCTGAAGATCCTGCACAACACCGTCAGCAGGACCAGCAACAAGAACGGTCACGCCGACTGCATGCAGACCTTCGCCAGCGACACCCCGTCGAGCACCGGTGTGCTGATCGACGGCAACCGGTGCGAAAAGATCGACAACATGTGCCTGATGGCGGAGGGCCCGAACGACGGCGAGGGCGACGGCAAGGGGCACAGCGGGAACTTCACCATCACGAACAACTTCTGCGAAACGCTGAAGGCGTCGCAGACGCTGATGTTCGAGGACATCCAGCACGCCACGATCACCGGCAACGAGTTCGCGGCGTCGCCGGACCACGCGATCGGGCTCGCGATCGGCTCGACGTACGCGAAGGTGAAGGACAACAAGGTCAGCCCCGACATCGGCTACGAGGTCGGGATCGACAAGTCCTCGAAGAAGGGCTACGAGGGACCGGAGCCCGGCGGCGAGCCGTGATCGGCAGCCGATGAACCCCCGGGGCAGGCTCGCCTGCCCCGGGTTTCCGCTATTCCGGGCGGGTCAGCACGAGCTGCGCGGCCAGGGTCTTCGCGATGCGCTGCACCACCGGCGCGATCCGCCCGACGGCTTCCTTCGTGAGCCGCCCTTCGGGACCGGACACCGAGATCGCGGCGGGGGTCGGCACCCCGGTCACCGGCACCGCGACGCAGCGGACGCCCAGCTCCTGCTCGCTTTCGTCGAGTGCGTAGCCCTGCGCGGCGATCTCGCCGAGGTGGTCGAGCAGCCGGTCCGGATCGGTGTGGGTGTGCTCGGTGTAGGCGGGCATGCCGGTGCGGGAGAGCAGCGCGCGCACGTCCTCGGCCGGGAGCTGCGAAAGGATCGCCTTGCCGACGCCGGTGCCGTGCGGCAGCAGCCGCCTGCCGACCTCGGTGAACATGCGCATCGAGTGCTTCGACGGCACCTGCGCCACGTAGACCACCTCGTCGCGTTCGAGCACCGCGAGGTTCGCGGTCTCGCCCACCTCGTCGACGAGCTCGCCCAGCAGCGGCCGCGCCCACGCGCCGAACTGCATGCTCGCCTGTTCACCCAGCCGGATGAGCCGCGCGCCGAGCGCGTAGCGGCGGTTCGTGTTCTGGTGGACGTACCCGAGCGCGACCAGGGTCCTGATGAGCCGGTGGATGGTCGGCATCGGGAGCCCGGAGCTGGCGGCGAGCTCGGAGAGGCTGGCCTCGCCACCGGTGTCCGCGAGGTGTTCCAGCAGCTCGAAGGCGCGTTGCAGCGACTGGACGCCGCCGTCCCGGCCAGTTTTTTCCGCCGCCACGGATGACCCTCCTTACGCTCGCATTGAGCTTCCGCTATGCGGTAACTATAGTCCGAGATGTAAAAAACGTATGGACGTCTTCTATCAACACACGGTGGTGTTCCGCATGTCAGAAGTCCAGGTGCTCGGCGACCTCGACGGCACTGTCGAACGTGGCGACGAGATCCTGACCCCCGAAGCGCTCGAATTCCTCGCCGGTCTGCACGACAAGTTCGCTGGTACGCGCGACGAGCTGCTCGAAGCGCGCAAGGGCAAGCGGGA
This sequence comes from Amycolatopsis minnesotensis, assembly GCF_039529815.1. NCBI lineage: Bacteria > Bacillati > Actinomycetota > Actinomycetes > Pseudonocardiales > Pseudonocardiaceae > Amycolatopsis > Amycolatopsis minnesotensis. Next base: position 41,948 of record NZ_BAAANN010000028.1, read on the forward strand.
AGCGGCCAAGCGCACCGGCAGGCTCGACTTCCTGCCGGACACCAAGGAGATCCGCGAGTCCGACTGGCGGGTGGCCGACGCGCCGCCCGCGCTGCGCGACCGGCGCGTCGAGATCACCGGCCCGACCGACCGCAAGATGACGATCAACGCGCTCAACTCCGGCGCGAAGGTGTGGCTGGCCGACTTCGAGGACGCCAACACCCCGCACTGGGCCAACGTCGTCGGCGGCCAGGTCAACCTCCGCGACGCGATCCGCGGCGACATCTCGCTGGAGAGCAACGGCAAGAGCTACGCGCTCAAGGACGACGTCGAGCACGCCACCATCGTGGTGCGCCCGCGGGGCTGGCACCTCGACGAGCGCAACCTCACCTTCGGCGGCCGCAAGGGCGTCGGCGCGCTGGTCGACTTCGGCCTCTACTTCTTCCACAACGTCCGCGCGCTGCTCGCCGCGGACAAGGGCCCGTACTTCTACCTGCCGAAGATGGAAAGCCATCTCGAAGCGCGGCTGTGGAACGACGTGTTCAGCCACGCCGAGAAGGAGCTGGGCATCGAACACGGCACCATCCGCGCGACCGTGCTGATCGAGACCATCCCGGCCGCGTTCGAGATGGAGGAGATCCTCTACGAGCTGCGCGAGCACGCGTCGGGCCTCAACGCGGGCCGCTGGGACTACCTGTTCAGCGTCATCAAGTACTTCCGCGACGCGGGCGAGAAGTTCGTGCTGCCGGACCGCAACTCGGTCACCATGACCGCGCCCTTCATGCGGGCCTACACCGAGCTGCTCGTGCGCACGTGCCACAAGCGCGGCGCGTTCGCGATCGGCGGCATGGCCGCGTTCATCCCGAGCAAGGACCCGGAGACCAACAAGGGCGCCTTCGAGAAGGTGCACGCCGACAAGGCGCGTGAAGCCGGTGACGGGTTCGACGGGTCTTGGGTCGCGCACCCCGGCATGGTCGACATCTGCCGCGAAGAGTTCGACAAGGTCCTCGGCGACAAGCCGAACCAGCTCGGCCGCAAGCGCGAAGAGGTTTCGGTGACGGCGGACGAACTGCTCGACGTCGCCGCCACCGAGGGTGCCGCCACCGCGGCCGGCCTGCGCGCGGCGGTCGACGTCGGCGTCCGGTACATCGCGTCGTGGCTCGGCGGGAACGGCGCCGCGGCGATCCACAACCTGATGGAAGACGCGGCGACCGCCGAGATCTCCCGCTCGCAGGTGTGGCAGTGGGTCAAGAACGGCACCACGCTCGACGACGGGCAGCAGGTGACCGAGGCGCTCGTGCGGTCCACTTTGGACGAGGCGAAGAAGGAGCTGGCCGAGGTCGTGCCCGCCGAACTGCTGGAGCAGGCCGTCGAGCTGTTCGAGCAGGTCGCGCTCGCGGAGCAGTTCGCGGACTTCCTGACCCTGCCCGCCTACGAGAAGATCAAGTAACGGCGATGGGCGGCGGCGGCCGGCTTTCCGGCGAGTTCTACGACGCGATCGACGCGAGCCTGCGCGATGCGGACGCGCGCGTCGAAGCGAACTACCCCGGCGGCCCCGCCGTCCGCCAGCCCGTGCACACCGTTTACGTCCCGGCGAGCAGGTACCACGAAGGGCTCGCCGGGGAGTGGGGTGCGCTGGCGAGTGCCGCGCTGGAGGAGCACGCCCGCGACCTGGCCGAGTTCGCGGGCGTGTTCGGTCCACAGGCGACGGTCGAGGTGTACGACCGGGTAAGGGAAAAGCTCCGGCGGGAGCCGATCGAAGACCTGCGCATCGACTTCGAGGACGGCTTCGGCAAGCCCGGTGACGACGTCGAGGACGAGGCCGCGGTGTCGGCCGGTGCGGCGCTCGCGCGATCGGTGGCGGCCGGGACCGCGCCGCCGTTCGCCGGGATCCGGTTCAAGAGCTTCGAACGCGCGACGCGCCGCCGTGGCATCCGCACGCTCGACCTCTTCCTCGGCGCGCTGCTCGGCGTCGGTTCGCTGCCGCCGGGCTTCGTGGTGACGCTGCCGAAGGTCACCGCCGTCGAGCAGGTCGCCGCCGCGGTGGAAGTGTTCGAAAAGCTGGAAGGCGCCTACGGGCTGCCCGCGCGCTCGCTGCGCTTCGAAGTGCAGATCGAGACTCCGCAGTCCATTGTGGACGTCGATGGCACGGTGGCCGTGGCGCGCATCGTCCAGGCGGCGGCGGGGCGGTGCTCCGGGCTGCACTACGGCACCTACGACTACAGCGCCGGGCTCGGCATCAGTGCCGCGTACCAGAGCGTGGAACACCCCGCCGCCGATTTCGCGAAGGCCCTGATGCAGGTGTCGGCGGCGGGCACCGGCGTCCTGCTCTCGGACGGTTCGACGAACAAGCTCCCCGTCGGCGACCGGGACACCGTGCTCGCCGCGTGGCGCGAACACGCCCGTCTCGTGCGGCGCTCGCTGGAACGCGGCTTCTACCAGGGCTGGGACCTGCACCCGCACCAGCTTCCGAGCCGGTACACGGCGACCTACGTCTTCTTCCGCGAAGGTTTCCCCGCGGCCGCGGCTCGCCTGCGGGACTACGTCGAGAAGACCGCAGGCGGCGTCCTCGACGAACCCGCCACCGCGCAGGCGCTCGCGGCCTACCTGAGCCGCGGCCTCGACTGCGGCGCGCTCACCGAATCCGAAGTCGCCGAACGCACCACTGCGGACCGCCCCGGCCTGGACCGCCACATCCGCCGCGCGTAGGTCACGGGCAGGCGCCCCGGAGACCGAGCCGGTTCGCAAAGGCCGCATCCTCGGCATTCACGTCCCTGAAGGCCCTCGGCAGGGGCGTGCGCGCGGGAACGAGAAGAGGCGCGAGCGGCGAAATCCCAGCACATGAGGTCAGGCGGGTGCGTCCGCGGCCACCAGCAGGAAGTCGGGCAGCCGGACGTATCCCTCGATTCCCGGTACGCCCGCTTCCCCGGCGGCGGCCGGATCGAGGCCGGGCTCGGCGACTTCGCGGATGTGGCAGCCCAGCGCGGCCACTTCGGTGAGGTACGCGGAGATCGGCCGGTGGAAGCCGGGTGCGGCGGGCCCGGGGATCTCGTATTCCTCCAGATAGCGCCCGACGCGGTACTCCCCGTGCGTCCGCCAGGTTTCCAGCAGGCGCTCGAACGCGGGGTGGACCAAGGCGAACACGAACCGGCCACCGGGGCGGAGCGCCGCGACGCGCGCGCATCGCGGGCTTCCAGTCCGGGATCGCCATCAGGACCATGCTGCAGACCACCGCGTCGAACGGCCCGCCGAGATCGGGCGCCCGTGACAGATCCGCTTCGACGTAAGTGATGCCCTGGCCCAGTTCGGCTTCCTTGGCCGTGCAGAAGGAAACCATCGCCTCCGACGGCTCGGCGCCCACCACCCGCGCCCCTCGCGCGGCGAGCATGCGGCTGAAGTAGCCGGTACCGCATCCGGCGTCGAGTACCCGCTTGCCGTGCGGGTCGCCGAGCAGGCGCAGCAGTTCGGTGTTCACCAGATGGCGCTTGGCGAAGTCGCCTTCGCCCGAGTGGGCTTCCATCGCTTCGGGGGTCGCGGTGGCGTCCCATCGCCCGATCGCGGCTTCGTTCGTCCAGTCCGCCGACATTCCCCCGAGCCTAGTGAGCCCTTCGTGCGCAAACACCTAGTACGTTCGGTGCGGAGGGAAGGAGAGCGCGGTGATCGACCTCAACAGCGACCTCGGTGAGGGGTTCGGCAACTGGCGCCTCGGCGACGACGACGCGTTGCTGGGCATCGTGTCGAGCGCGAACGTGGCGTGCGGGTTCCACGCGGGGGACCCGACCATTCTGCGGCGCGTCACCGAACGGGCGGCCGAACGCGGTGTCTCGATCGGCGCGCAGGTGGGCTATCGGGACCTGCCGGGGTTCGGGCGCCGGTTCATCGACGTGGCGCCGGAGGAGCTGACCAACGACGTCATCTACCAGATCGCCGCGCTCGACGGGTTCGCGCGCATCGCGGGCACCAGCGTGAAGTACGTGAAGCCGCACGGCGCGCTGTACAACGCGATCGTGAAGCACGCCGAGCAGGCGGCCGCGGTCGTGGAGGCGGTCCGCCGCTACGACCCCGCGCTGCCGGTGCTGGGGCTGCCCGGCTCGGAATGGTTGCGGCAGGCGGAAGAGGCCGGGCTGCGCACGGTCGTCGAGGCGTTCGCGGACCGCGCCTACACCCCGGAAGGCACCTTGGTGCCGCGGCGCGAAGAGGGCGCCGTCGTGCACGATCCGGAGGTGGTGGTCGAGCGCAGCGTGCGGATGGCGACCGAGGGCACCGTGGTGGCGAAGGACGGCAGCGAGGTCGCGGTCACCCCGCGGTCCCTGTGCGTGCACGGCGACACGGCGGGCGCGGTGGACATCGCGCGCCGGATCCGCGCCGCGCTGGCCGACGCGGACGTGCCGATCGAACCCTTCGCCTGAGCCTTCGCCTGAACCTGACCCGCCACCGGACCCGGATGCCGAACCCGACGCCCGGAAACCGTCGGTGGCGTCCGGTAAATTGTGAATCGGGGGGTCCCCGATCGAACGAAGGGGCATTCTCGTGTGATCGCCGCCGGGCTCATTCCGCCAGCAGCGCCAGGTGGATCTCCACCTGGCTGGTGAAATCGGTCAGGTCGGTGCCGAGCAGCTCGCCCGCCTTCGCGATGCGGTAGCGCAGGGTGTTCACGTGCACGTGCAGTTCCTTCGCCGCCTGCGCTGGGGAGCCGTTGCACTTCAGGAAGGTGCGCACGGTGTGCACGAGATCCCCTCGCTGCGCCTCGTCGTGCGCGAGCAACGGTCCCAGCACGCGGCGGCGGATCGTCGCCCTCAGCTCGTCCGGAGCGCCCGCCACGAGCAGGCTCGCCACGTTCAGCTCCTCGGCCGAGACCACCGGGTGCCCGCGCCGCGCCGCGTCCACGGCATGCCGCGCCTCCTGCGCCGCGCCGCGCAACCCGGCCAGGCTCGTCGCCCCGCTGAGCCCGATCCGGACGGACCCGGTGACCAGAAGCTCCACAGTGGACACCGCGGCGGCCGCGCCGGTCGCCCAATCGGCCGGCCAGGCACCGGCGGTCTCCACGATCGCCCACGCCTCGCCGTCGCGCTCCCCGAACACCGCTGAACCGGTGACCAGATCGGCCAGCAGCTCACGCGCGAGCCCGCCCGGCGCGCGGGCGATCACCACCCGCAGTTCGGCATCGGCTGGCAGGTCCGTTCCCCCGAACGCGCTCGCCAGCTCGGGTTCGCTCGCGGTCGCACGGGCCAGTACCGCGATCAGGGGACCGGCCGTGGTGTTCACCCGATCGGCGCGGGCGCGCGCGGCTCCGATCAGCACCGCCAGCTCCTCGCCGACGGGTCCCGTTTCCCCCTTCACCACGAGCAGCCACGGCAGCGCCGCCCCGCCCGCGATCGGCCGCACGGCGTACGCGCCGTCGGAAAATGCCTCGCGCACCAGCGCGTAGCGCTCGACGAACGCGCGGGGCGCCGGTAGGTCCGGCCCCGCCGAGGCGACGACCCGGCCGCTGCCGGACACCAGCCAGCACGGCACCCCCAGCTCTTCCGCGCCGATCCCGAGCAGCGTCTCGGGCGGTTCGTCGGCCGCGGCGGACAGCTTCCGCCGGTCGGCGGCGAGCGCGAGCACCACCCGTTCGGTGACCACCGCGAACGACAGGTCGGGAGGCACTTCGAGCAGCGGGATCCGGTGGCGCTCGCACGCCTCGACCAGATCGCCGGGTATCCCGCCGGAATCCGCGCCGGACGCGGCGAGTGCCGCGCTGCCCGCCTGGCCCAGCGCGGCGACGAACGGTTCGGCGTCGCCGGGCGCGCGCCACCACAGCAGGCCGCTGAGCACCAGCTCACCCGCCGAGAGGTACCGGCCCGGATCCGCAAGTTCGGTGCCGTAGATGCGTGTGACCTCGCGATCGAGGAACGCCGAGCCGCTGCGCAGGCGCAAGCGCAGCTCGGGGATCTCCAGCAGAGTTTTCACCGCGGTCATAGGCTTTGTAGGAAACCACAACACGAGCGCGATTCGCTGGCGGAGTTTCATACTTCGGCGCCGTTGCCGGGGTGCGCGCCCGGTGTGTGTACTGGACGACGCCCAGTACGGAACCTGAGGAGTTTCAGTGGACTTTCTCCGCCCGAGCAGCCTCGGCGAGGCGCTGGCCGTCAAGGCCGAGCGCCCCGGCGCGGTACCGATCGCGGGCGGCACGGATGTCATGGTCGAGCTGAACTTCGACCACCGCCGCCCGGCCGCGCTGCTCGATCTCACCGGGATCGCCGAACTCACGGAGTGGTCGGCCGGGCACGGCACGATCAGGCTCGGCTCCGGAGTGCCCTACGTCAGGGTGATCGGGGAACTCGGGGAACGGCTGCCCGCGCTCGCGATGGCGTCGAGGACGGTCGGCTCACCGCAGATCCGCAACCGCGGCACGGTCGGCGGCAACCTCGGCGCGGCCTCGCCCGCCGGCGACACCCATCCGGTGCTGCTCGCCTCGGGCGCCAAGGTCGAGGCCGCGTCGGTACGGGGAACGCGGCTCATCGACGCCGACGACTTCTACCTCGGCGTGAAGCGCAACGCGCTCGAGCCGGACGAACTGATCACCGCGGTGCACCTGCCGTCGGCGCCGGGGCCGCAGCAGTTCGCCAAGGTCGGCACCCGCAACGCGATGGTGATCGCGGTGTGCTCGTTCGCGGTCGCGTTGCACCCGGAGCGTGAGGCGGTCGGCGCCGCGGTCGGGTCGGCCGCGCCCACCCCGCGCCGCGCGACGGCGGCCGAGGAGTTCCTGGCCGCCGAACTCAGCGACACCGGGCTCTGGACGACGCGGGCACCGATCGCGGACTCGGTGCGCCGCCGCTTCGGCGAACTGGCCGCGTCGGCGGCCGCTCCCATCGACGACGTCCGCGGCAGCGCCGACTACCGCGAGCACGCGCTGTCCGTGCTGGCGCGGCGGACGCTGAGCTGGGCGTGGAACTCCTACCAGGGAGGTGCGCGATCATGCGCGTGAACGTGACGGTCAACGGCGAGACCCGCCAGGCGGACGACGTGTGGGAGGGCGAGAGCCTGCTCTACGTGCTCCGCGAGCGGATGGGCCTGCCCGGTTCCAAGAACGCGTGCGAGCAGGGCGAGTGCGGCTCGTGCACGGTCTACCTCGACGACGTGCCGGTGTGCTCGTGCCTCGTCGCGGCGGGCCAGGTGGAGGGCAGGCAGGTGCGCACCGTCGAAGGGCTCGCCGACGGCGACACACTCGACCCGGTCCAGCAGTCCTTTGTGGAGACCGGGGCCGTCCAGTGTGGATTCTGCACGCCGGGACTCGTGGTGGCCGCGCACGACCTGCTCAACCGGGTCGCCGCACCGAGTGACGAGGAAATCCGCGAAGCGCTGGCGGGAAACCTGTGCCGGTGCACCGGGTACGAAAAGATCCTCGACGCCGTGCGGCTGGCCGCCACCAGGGGTGTCTCATGAGGACGGTGATCGAGAACGCCGCGATCTCCACGGTGGACGCCGACGGAACCGAGTACCGCTCCGGGCACGTGCTCATCGAAGACGCGCATATCGTCGCGGTCGGGGAAGGCCCCGCGCAGGGCGAGTTCGACGAGCGCGTCGACGCGCGCGGATGCCTGGTCACGCCCGGCCTCGTCAACACCCACCACCACCTCTACCAGTGGGCCACGCGCGGGTACTCGCCCGACTCGACCCTGTTCGAGTGGCTCGTCGAGCTGTACCCCGTCTGGGGCGGGCTCGACGCCGGGATCACGCACGCCGCCGCCTCCGCCGGGCTGACGAGGCTCGCGACCACCGGCTGCACGACGGTCGCCGATCACCACTACGTGTTCCCCTCCGGCGCGGGCGACCAGGTGGCCGCGCTGGTCGAGGCGGCGAACCGGATCGGCACGCGCCTGCACCTGGTCCGCGGGTCGATGGACCGCGGCGAGTCCGACGGCGGGCTGCCACCGGACAACCTCGTCGAGACCACCGAAGCGGCGCTGCTCGGCACCGAAAACGCCATCGACACCTATCACGACCCGTCACCGGAAGCCCGCGTGCGCATCGCCGTCGGCCCGTGTTCGCCGTTTTCGGTCAGCGAGGAGCTGATGACCGGCGCGGCGGAACTGGCTCGCCGCAAGGGAGTTCGCCTGCACACCCACCTCGCGGAGACGCTCGACGAGGAGAAGCAGTGCCTCGCCGAAGTGGGCTGCACGCCGGCGGAATACGCCGGCAGACTGGGCTGGACCGGCGAGGACGTGTGGCTCGCGCACACCGTGCACCTCTCGCCGGAAGCGGTGCGCAGGCTCGGTGCCACACGGACGGGATCGGCGCACTGCCCGACATCGAACGGCAGGCTCGGTACCGGGATCGCCCCGGTGCGGGAACTGCTGGACGCGGGCGCCCCGGTCGGGCTCGGCGTCGACGGCGCCGCGTCGAACGAGTCCGGCGGGCTCGGCGAGGAACTGCACCAGGCGTTGCTGCAGGCGCGCCAGCGGGGCGGCCCGCGCGCGCTCGGCACCCGCGAGGCGTTGTGGCTCGGCACCATGGGCGGGGCTAAATGCCTTGGCAGGGAGCGGGAAATCGGCTCGATCGAGCCGGGGAAGCTGGCCGATCTCGCGGTGTGGCGGCTCGACGACCTGCGGTACGCGGGCATCACGGACCCGGTGGCCGCGCTCGTCCTCGGCGCGACACCGCCACTGGCACGCCTGTTCGTCGGCGGGGAAACCGTGGTGTCCGACGGCGAGCTGCGGACCGAGGACGAGACGGTGCTGGCAGGCGAACTGCGGTCGGCGAGTGCGAAACTCCGGGAGTCGCGATGAGTACTTCGACGGAAACCGGCCAGGTCAGCGGGACCGCGAACGGGGTCGGCGACAGCCCGCAGCGCCCGGACGGGACGATCAAGGTGCGCGGGGAGTTCGCCTACTCGTCGGACCTGTGGCACGAGGACATGCTGTGGGGCGCCACCCTGCGCAGCCCGCACCCGTACGCGCGCATCACCGGCATCGACATCACCGAAGCGCTCAAGCTGCCCGGTGTCTACGCGGTGCTCACGCACGACGACGTGCCGGGGGTGAACCGGTACGGCCTCGAACACCCCGACCAGCCGGTGCTCGCGGACGAGGTGGTGCGGTACCAGGGCGAGCCGGTCGCCGTCGTGGCGGCGGACCACCCGGAGACCGCGCGCCGCGCGATGGACCGCATCCGCGTCGGCTACCAGGTGCTGGATCCGGTTACTGACGCGAAAACCGCCGTTGACGGGCCCTCACCTTCCTTGCATCCCAACGGAAACATCGTGCGCCACGTGCCGATCCGCCGCGGCGAGATCGGGGCGGCGGCCGTCGTCGTCCGGGGCACCTACGAGGTCGGTATGCAGGACCAGGCTTTCCTCGGGCCGGAATCCGGGCTCGCGGTGCCCGCCGAGGACGGCGGGATCGACCTGTTCGTGGCGACCCAGTGGCTGCACGTCGACCAGCAGCAGATCGTGGCCGCGCTCGGCCTGCCCGCGGACAAGGTGCGGCTGACCCTCGGCGGGGTCGGCGGCGCGTTCGGCGGGCGGGAGGACCTGTCCATCCAGGTCCACGCCTGCCTGCTGGCGCTGCACACCGGCAAGCCGGTGAAGATGGTCTACAACCGGGAAGAATCGTTCTACGGGCACGTGCACCGCCACCCGGCGCGCATGTACTACGAGCACGGCGCCGACGAGAACGGCAAACTCGTCTACGTCAAGGCGAAGCTGTACCTCGACGGCGGCGCGTACGCGTCGTCCACCGGTGCGGTGGTGGCGAACGCGGCCACGCTCGGCGTCGGCCCCTACGATGTCCCGAACGTGTCGATCGACTGCTGGGGCGCCTACACGAACAATCCGCCGTGCGGCGCGATGCGCGGGTTCGGCGCGGTGCAGGCCGGGTTCGCCTACGAGTCCCAAATGGACAGACTCGCCGAAGCGTGCGGGCTCGACCCGGTGGAGGTCAGGGCGCGCAACGCGATGCGCGAGGGCACCCTGATGCCGACCGGCCAGGTGGTGGATTCGGCCGCGCCGGTCGAGGAACTGCTGCGACGGGTCCAGCGCAAGCCGCTGCCCGCGGACAGGGCGGGCGAAGCCGATCTGCGCACGCTCCCGGGTGGCGTTTCGAACACCACGCACGGCGAAGGCGTGGTCCGGGGTGTCGGCTACGCCGTCGGCATCAAGAACATCTGCTTCTCCGAAGGGTTCGACGACTACTCGACCGCGCGGGTGCGGCTGCAGGTCGTCGGCGGCGAGGTCGCGGCCACCGTGCACACCGCCGCCTGCGAGGTCGGCCAGGGCCTGGTCACCGTGATGCAGCAGATCGTGCGGACCGAACTCGGCGTCGAGCAGGTGACGATCCTGCCGATGGACACCACGATCGGCAACGCGGGTTCGACCTCGGCGTCGCGGCAGACCTACGTGACCGGTGGCGCGGTGCAGGCCGCCTGCCTCGCCGTGCGCAAGTCGCTGTTCTCCCGCGCAGCCGGGCGGTTCGGTGGCGCGGCGTTCACCGTCTCCGGCGGAAAGCTCGTGTCCGAAAAGGACGGTGTGCTGGCGGATCTCGCCGAGGTGCTCGGCGACGACGTGCTGGACGAGACGGTCGAGTGGCGGCACCGTCCTACCGAGACACTCGATCCGGAAACCGGTGCGGGCGACGCACACGTGCAGTACGGCTTCGCCGCGCACCGCGCCGTCGTCGACGTGGACGTGGAGCTGGGCCTGGTCAAGGTGATCGCACTGGACTGCGCGCAGGACGTGGGCAAGGCGATGAACCCGCAGGCCGTGCTCGGGCAGATCCAGGGCGGCTCGGCGCAGGGGCTCGGCCTCGCCGTGATGGAGGAGATCCAGACCTCCGGCGGGAAGATCCGCAACCCCTCCTTCACCGACTACCTGATCCCGACCGTGCTCGACATGCCGCCGATGAGCATCGACGTGCTCGAACTCGCCGACCCGAACGCGCCGTACGGACTGCGCGGCGTCGGCGAACCGCCGACCATTTCCTCGACACCCGCGATCGTCGCGGCGATCAGGCAGGCGACCGGGCTCGCGCTGACCCGTGTCCCGGTACGCCCGGAACACATCACCGGTACCTAGATTTCGTTGGAGTGAGACGAACCATGGGGACAACTATGTCCACTGAGGACCAGAAGTGGCTCGGCGAGGCGATCCGGCTCGCCACCGAGAACGTCGAGGCAGGCGGCGGCCCGTTCGGCGCCGTCGTGGTGCGCGCGGGGTCGGTGATCGCGGCAGGCACCAACCAGGTGACGCCGACGCTCGATCCGACCGCGCACGCCGAGGTGGTGGCGATCCGCGCGGCCTGCCGGGCCGTCGGCGACTTCCAGCTCACCGGGTGCGTGCTCGTCTCGTCGTGCGAGCCCTGTCCGCTGTGCATCTCCGCCGCGCTGTGGGCGCGGGTCGACAAGGTGCTGTACGCGGCGGACCGCGATGACGCGGCCGTCGCCGGATTCGACGACCGCGCGTTCTACGACCTGTTCACCACCTCACGCGAGAGCTGGCCGGTACCCGTGGCCAAGCTGTCCACTGTGGATCATCGAGCCCCGTTCGACGCGTGGCTGTCGAAACCCGACAGGCTCGCCTACTGACACCATGGCCCGAGTCCGTGCCGTCCACACCGTTGTGGAGGACCGAATGACCCAGCTCGACACCGAACCGCGGTCCGAGCCCGCCCGGCGACCGCTCGACCGCTTCTTCAAGATCTCCGATCGCGGTAGCACCTTCGGCAGGGAGGTCCGCGGCGGCCTCACCACGTTCGTGGCGATGTGCTACATCGTGCTGCTGAACCCGCTCATCCTCGGCGCGTCAGCCGACATCACCGGCGTGCGGCTCACCACCGAACAGGTCACCACCGCGACCGCGCTCGCGGCCGGGATCACCACGCTCCTGATGGGGTTCGTCGGCAACGCCCCGCTCGCGCTCGCCGCGGGCCTCGGGGTCAACGGGATCGTCGCGTTCCAGATGGCACCGGCGATGACGTGGGCGCAGGCGTTCGGCCTCGTCGTGCTCGAAGGCGTTTGCATCGTGCTGATGGCGGTGTCCGGGGTGCGCGAGCGGATCATCAACGCGATCCCGATGCCGCTCAAGACCGCCATCACGGTCGGCATCGGGCTCTACATCGCGCTCGTCGGTCTGGTCAGCGCCGGGTTCGTGACCAGGACACCCGATATCGCGCATTCCACTGTCCCGGTGCGGATGGGCCTCGACGGGCACCTCGCCGGCTGGCCGATCGCGATCTTCTGCCTCGGGCTGCTGCTGATGATCGTGCTGATCAGCCGTGGCGTGCCCGGTGCGGTGCTGATCAGCATCCTGGTCGCGACCGTGCTCGCGGTGGTGGTCGACTCGGCGTTCCACGTCGGCGGCTGGGGTTTGGTCGAGCCGAAGGTGCCGGACCACGTCGTGGCGTCACCGGACTTCAGCCTGCTCGGGCAGGTCGACCTGTTCGGCGGCTTCGCGTCCGCCGGCCCGGTCACCGCGGGCGTGTTCCTCTTCACCTTGGTGCTGTCCGGTTTCTTCGACGCGATGGGCACCATCACCAGCGTCGCGGACGAGGCAGGCCTGACCAAGGACGGCAAGGTCGAAGGCATGGGCCGGATCCTGTTCGTCGACGGCGCGGGCGCGCTGGCGGGCGGGTTGTCCGGATCGGCGCCGAACACGGTGTTCCTGGAGTCGGCGGCGGGCGTCGGCGAAGGCGCGCGGACCGGCCTCGCGAGCGTGGTGACCGGTGCCCTGTTCACCGCGACCCTGTTCCTGACCCCGATCGCGGCCGTGGTCCCGGCGCAGGCCGCCGCACCGGCGCTGGTGGTGATCGGCGGTATGATGATGGCCCAGTGCCGCCGGATCCCGTGGCAGGACATCGAGTTCGCGATCCCGGTCTTCCTCACCGCCGCGCTGATCCCGTTCACCTACTCCATCACCAACGGCATCGGCGCCGGGCTGATCGCGTACGTGGTGATCAAGCTGGGCAAGGGAAAGGTCCGCGAGATCGGCTGGCTGCTCGGGGTGCTCGCCGCCGTGTTCGCCGTCTACTTCGGAATCGAAGGGGTCATGTCGTGGTTCTGATGTTCCTCAACGGCGGCGGCATGCGCGGCGGCCCGCTCCACGACCAGCTGCGCGGTGCCCCGCTCGTCGGCGCGGCCCGCAGCGCCCCGCGGTACCGGTACTACTCGGTCGGCGACCGGTTCCCCGCCATGCACGAGGTCCCCTCTGGCGGGGCAGCGGTCGTCGGCGAGGTCTACGACCTGCCGCTGACCGTGCTGCGGGAGCACCTGGTGCCCGCCGAACCGCCCGAACTGGAACTGGGCGTCATCGAGCTGGCCGATGGGGCGTCGTGCCTGGCGACGGTGCTCAGGGAGTCCGCGCTGAGTTCGCGGGACCTGCTGGACATCACGTCCTGGGGCGACTGGCGCGCCTATCGCGCGGAACGGGGATTCGGATAGCGCTCGTACGGCACGGGAAACCGGCGGACGTCGGCCTGCTGACCCCTGTCGTGCGCCTGCGGTCGCGGCGCGCCCGGGTTTCGTGGCACGAGGTGCGCACTTACCTGTGCCGCTGAGCCGGATGCCGTTCGCCTGACCTAGGAGGGCGTGCCCGTGGTGACCGTCAGCCGGAGGAAACGCACACGGCGTAGGCGACCATGTAGCTCTGACCGCCCGACACCGCCCACCCGGAAAGATCGTCCGCTGGCTTGCTGTAGTACTGCAGCAGCTCCACGTTCGGCGTGCCGTTGGCGCCGCCGCCGGTGACGGTGAAACCCGCCGGACACTTGGCGAAGGCGCCGTAAGGTCCGGAGGCCGTGACGAGCTTGTACTGCGGCGCGGCCGACGGCGTTGCCGCCAGTGCGGGCGTGGCCAGTGCCATTCCCACCGCACACCCGGTCCCCGCGACCGCGATCCATTTCGCGCCCTGCTGCATGCCTTGTTCTCCCTGCGCTCGCCGACAACGTCGCACGCCAGTGTGGAGCGGCACGACGCCGTGGTGACCAGGCTGGCATCGAGCTGCCATGCCAGGGCATCACACTCGACACATTCCGGGATTGCCGCGTACGCAGGTGAACAGCCTTCCCCGACTCTCCGGGCGGCGAAGTCGAGGGCGAGACGGGAAGTGTGGTGGCAGGAGCTGGTAGTCCATTGTGGACGTAATGGGTTGCTCGCCGTGCCGCGCACGGTGGTGGCGGGGCGGGCGAGTGAGTCTTCCCGCGGGGGCGGGTGGTGCTGGCTCCTGTCGGGAAGACCGTCCGCTGGTGCTGCCGGGGTGCCCCGCTGGGGTGGCGGGGTTCCGGTTAGGCGGCGCGGGGTTGGGCGGTGTGGATGGTGTTGGTTCTGGGTTTTCGCCAGGGGTCGAGGAATGCTGGTGGGGTGAATTCGGGCATGCCGTTGACCATGCGGAGTGTCCAGTCGCTGTTGTGTAGCAGGCGGTGGTGGTAGCCGCATAGCAGTACGAGGTTGCCCAGGTCTGTCTTGCCGCCGGCGTGCCACGGCAGCACGTGGTGTGCTTCGCAGTGTCTCGGTTTGCGGGTACATCCGGGGAAGGCGCATCCGCGGTCGCGGATGGCGAGCATGTATCGGATCGCTTCGGTGACCAGGCGTTTGGCTCGTCCCATTTCCAGGGGCTGTCCCGCACTGTCGAGGATGGCGGGGATGATTTTGCAGTCGCAGGCGAGGATGCGGGCTTCGCTGGCGGTGATGTCGGTGACCATGTCCAGACAGGCCTTGCCGAGCTTCGCTTTGAGGTCGTTGAGGGTGATGGTGACGATGAGGTCCGCGCGGGTGCCGCTGCGGTTGGGGGAGTCGGGGTGGCTGGCGGCGAGGGTGACCATTTCCATGAACGCGTCCCCGTTGCGCTCAGCCTGCCCGCGCACCAACGGATTATCACTCGGATCGTCCTTACGAGCCGCCGCGAGCGGTTCCAGCAGTGCCAGCGTCTTCGCCCCCGAAACAGGATCAAGATAACCGTCGAACTTGATTGAGCCGTCTTTGCGGGTGTGCCACCGCATCGACCGTGCCGGTTCAGGGGTGTCACGGGGTTCGGCACCGTCGGGATCAAGCGTGTCCCGTAGCCGTTGGCATCCTTGGGCGAGCTCGGGCATACCGGCGTTGCGGGCGAGGTCGATCAGAGTCTTCTCGGTCCTCTCCCGCTCCGCCGCCGACACGGTGGCTGGGATGGATCGCAGTGCTGCCACGATCGCGTCCGTGTGCTGTGGCGAGATCGCACCCTCCGCCGCCGCTTGCCCGGTCAACGGCGCCGCTGCCGGAATCTCCGCGCCACCGACACCGTGGCTGGGGTTGAGGGCGATCGCCCGCGCGACCATCTTCCGCACCGCCGCCGACGAGGTCCGCGCGATCTCGGCCACCAAAGCGGTAGTCGAGGGGTATCCCAGTTCGCGGGAGCCGCCGTTGTCGAGGTCGGCGATGATCCGGTAGACCCGGGATTCCTGCTGCCACAAGGACATCAGCTCTTCCCGCAGCGCGGCGGCTTTCTCACGCGCGGTGAGTTGCCACAGCTCCCGCTGCGGTACAAGGGAAGAAGTCTCGGACACCCCACCATTCTACCCCGAATTCGCCCAAACGTTCGATACCCCATCCGGGGTAACTATTCAGGTTGTTGCGAGTTTTGTTCGTAGTCAAGGGTTCCCGGTGATGGCGTTGCGGAGTGCGGATTTTCAGCTGGGCTTTGGATGCGGGACCAAGCCGACGTTGACAGCGTGGAAGAATTGGGTGATCAGCGGCTTCAGGGTCACCGGGCGTGTGTGAGGCCGTAGTAGTCGTAAGGGTGTCAGCCGTCGTGGACCGCGACACCACGAAAGGTCGGCAGGATCCGGAACTCGCCCACCCGCTTCGTTGCCGCGCAACGACTTCGGCTTCGGCTTGTTGAACCGGTCCGACGGCGGCGGCATCGACGAACTACCCGAATTCGCACCAGGGTGACGCTTCAACTCGGCGACCTCACGCTCACCATCCGGGCGAATCTCAAAACGAAGTCCAAAGTAGACCACTAAGAAATCGTTGCGAGACAAGAAACAACGCAACCGGCGGCCAGGCTGCGCAAGCCGCCCCGCCTCCTCCAGTCCAAAGCCATTTTTAAACAGAGACCCAACACGACGACCGGCACCGCGCAAAACCAACCAACCAGCCATCATCGAGCCAAAACCTGATGCATGAACTCGATGAGCCACCGCTGCGGCGCACTCCGCGCATGCGAATGGCGCGCATAGATCGACACCCGCACCGGTTCGACCTCGAAGGGCAGTTCCAGCAGCCGGACGGGATGGTTTCCCGCGAACACGGTGGCGACGTCGCGCGGCACCATGGCCACCAGTTCGCCGTTTTGGACCAGGTACGGCAACGACGCGAACCGGGTCATCTCCAGCACCACCGAGGAGAGCAGGCCGCGTGCTTCGAGTGCTTTGCGCGGGCCTTCATGGCCGGTCGGGCCGAAGACGGTCACGTACTGCTCGCCGCCGAGTGCCGCGGCGGTCAGGCGCTTTCCGCGCAGGCGCGGGTGGTTCGCCGCGACGACGCCGACGTAGTCCTCGTCGAAGAGGGGGACGCGGGCGATGCGGTGCGAGCTGATCAACGGCGACGCGATGAAGGCGTCGATTTCGCCGCGGCCCACCTGATCTTCGGCGTTGACGACGTCCAGTGCGCGCACGGTGAGCGTGATTCCCGGCGCCTCGGTGCGCAGTGCGGCCATCAGCCGAGGGAGCAGCGACACCTCGCCGAGGTCGGAGAGGCACAGGGTGAACCCGGCGCGCGCGGTCGCCGGGTCGAAGGTCTGCGTGCCGCTCACCGCCGCTTCGATCGAGGCCAGCGCGGCGTGGAGCGGTTCGTACAGTTCGCGCGCGGTCGTGGTCGGGGCCAGCCCGGCGCCGGTGCGGCGGAACAGTTCGTCGCCGAAGCGGCGGCGCAGCTTCTGCAGGCTGTAGCTGATGGTGGGCTGGGTGACGTGCAGGGCCTCCGCCGTCGAGGTCACGCTGCGGGTCTCGTAGAGCAGCACGAACGTGCGCACGAGGTTCAGGTCGAAGTCCGCC
Organism: Amycolatopsis minnesotensis; assembly: GCF_039529815.1. Classification (NCBI taxonomy): domain Bacteria; kingdom Bacillati; phylum Actinomycetota; class Actinomycetes; order Pseudonocardiales; family Pseudonocardiaceae; genus Amycolatopsis; species Amycolatopsis minnesotensis. The sequence goes on from NZ_BAAANN010000028.1 coordinate 58,930, forward strand.
ATATAGATCCCATCGATACTGCCTCAGCGAAACATCTATTGGAACATACTCGCCGCCGTGCTTAGGGTCGAGTCACTCTCATCACCGAGGAGGACCTGGACGATGTCGACGGCCCGCCGGATCGCGCACGAGTTCCTTGAGCGCCAAGGGCTCACGACGATCTTCGGCAACCCGGGTTCGAACGAGCTGCCGTTCCTCGCGGAGCTGCCGGGCTCGTTCCGCTACGTCCTCGGCCTGCACGAGGGCGCCGTTGTCGGCATGGCCGACGGGTACGCACAGGTGACCGGGCGCCCGGTGCTCGTCAACCTCCACGCGGCGGCCGGATCCGGCAACGCGATGGGCGCGCTCACGAACGCCGTCTACTCCGCGTCACCGCTGGTGCTCACCGCGGGCCAGCAGGTGCGCTCGGTGATCGGCATGGAAGGCATGCTGTCCAATGTGGACGCGGCGCAGCTGATGCGGCCGCTGGTGGGCTGGTCTGGTGAACCCGCCTGCGCGGCGGACGTGCCGCGGTCGCTGGCGCAGGCCGTGTTCGAGGCGCAGCTCCGGAAGCGCCCGACGTATCTTTCGGTCCCTTATGACGACTGGGGAACCGAGATCGACGCCAACGCGGCGGCCGTGCTCGACCGCGAGGTTCGCCGCGGCGCCGCCCCGAGCGAGCAGGATCTGGACTGGCTCGCGAAGCAGGTGACGGCCGCGAAGAACCCGGCGCTGGTCCTGGGCGGCGACATCGACGCCGGCGGGTTGTTCGACCGCGCGGTGGCCCTCGCCGAGCACCTGGCGCTGCCGACCTGGGGCGCGCCGTCGCCGTTCCGGCTGTCGTTCCCCAACCGGCACCGGTTGTCCCGCGGTGTGCTCCCGGCGGGGATCGCCGACATCTCGAAGGCGATGGAAGGCCATGACCTGGTGCTCGTGCTCGGCGCGCCGGTGTTCCGGTACCACCAGCACGTCCCCGGCCCGTACCTGCCGGAGGGCGCGCGGCTGGTGCAGGTGACCGGCGACGCGGAGGCGGCAGCGCGCGCGCCGATGGGCCAGGCGCTCGTCGCCGATCCCGGCGCGGTGATCGAAGCGCTGCTGGGGTTGCCCGCGCGCGACGGCGCGGAACCGGATTTCGTGCCGAACCCGGAACCCGCGGTCTCCGGTGACGCACTGCATCCGGAGCAGGTGTTCGCCGCGTTGCGGGACACGCAGCCCGCCGACACGCGCTATGTGGTCGAGTCGACATCGACGAACGCCGCGTGGTGGCGGCAGATGGATCTCCGCCACGGTGGTTCGTACTTCTTCCCCGCCTCCGGCGGACTCGGTTTCGGCCTGCCCGCGTCGGTCGGCGTGGCGATGGGGGATCCCGGCCGTCCCGTCGTCGGCGTGATCGGGGACGGTTCGGCGAACTACGGGATCACCGCGCTGTGGACCGCCGCCCAGTACCGCGTGCCGGTCACCTTCGTCATCCTGCGCAACGGCAGCTACGGCGCGCTGCGCTGGTTCGCCGGGTTGCTCGGCACCCCGGACGTCCCCGGCACGGAGATCCCCGGCATGGACTTCACCAGCATCGCGGCCGGGTACGGCGTGCCCGCGACTTCGGTGCGCGAACTCGGCGAACTGCGCGCGCAGCTCGCCACGGCGTCCGCGGGACCGAGACTGATCCAGGTCGACACCGCGCTTACGACCCCCGAATAGAGGATGCACATGCCTGGAACGCTGCTCGACAGCACGATCTGGCAGGACAGGATCCACGTCGGCGCGTGGACGGCGGGAGGCGGCGGCACCCGGCAGGTGGTCGAGCCCGCGACCGGCGCCACGCTGGGCAGCGTCGGCATCGCGACCCCCGACGACGTCGAGCGCGCGGCCGCGCAGGCCGCCGAAGCGCAGCGCGCGTGGGCGTCGACGTCTCCGCGGAAGCGGGCCGCGGTGCTCCGGCGTGCGGGTGAGCTGTGGGAGCGGCACGCGGACGAGGTCGCCGGCTGGCTCGTCCGCGAAGCGGGGTCGACCAAGGCGAAGGCCGCGATCGAAACCGAGATGGCGGCGGGGATCTGCTTCGAGGCGGCGGCGCTGCCGACGCATCCGAGCGGCGAGGTGCTGACCTCGGAGGAGCCGCGCTGGTCGTTCGCGCGCCGGATGCCCGCCGGGGTGGTGTCGGTGATCGCGCCGTTCAACTTCCCGCTCATCCTTTCGATCCGGTCGGTCGCACCCGCGCTGGCGCTCGGCAACGCGGTGCTGCTGAAGCCGGACCCGCGCACGGCGGTGTGCGGCGGCGTCGCGCTGATGCGGGTGTTCGAGGAAGCGGGCCTGCCTGCCGGGCTGCTGCACCTGGTGCCGGGTGACGCCGCCGTCGGAGCGGCCGTGGTCGCCGCGCCGGAGGTTTCGGTGGTGTCGTTCACCGGGTCGACCGCGGCCGGGCGCAAGGTCGGCGAGGCGGCCGCCCGCGGGCTCAAGCGCGTTCACCTGGAACTGGGCGGCAACAACGCGCTCGTGGTGCTGCCGGGCGCCGACGTCGCCGCCGCCGCTTCGGCTGGCGCGTTCGGCTCGTACCTGCACCAGGGCCAGATCTGCATGGCCACCGGCAGGCACCTCGTGCACGAGTCCCTTGTGGACGATTACGTGCAGGCGCTGGCGAAGAAGGCCCGCGCGCTGAAGCCGGGCGATTACCTCGGTCCGATCATCGACGGCAAGCAGCTCGCGAACATCGGCAGGATCGTCGACGAGAGCGTCGCCGCGGGTGCGACCGTCGCCGCGGGAGGGAAAGCCGAAGGGCCCTACTACCTTCCGACCGTCCTAACCGGACTGAACGCGGACACGCCAGCGTGGCGCGAAGAGATCTTCGGCCCGGTGGCGCCGGTGCGCGCCTACCGCGACCTCGACGAGGCGGCGGCGATGGTCAACGAGTCCGAGTACGGCCTTTCGGTCGGGATCCTCGGCGATGTCGGCACCGCGATGCGGCTCGCGGACCGGGTGCGCTCCGGCAAGGTGCACATCAACGAGCAGACCGTCGGCGACGAGCCCAATGTGCCGTTCGGCGGTGTCGGCGACTCCGGGAACGGGTCACGCTTCGGCGGGGCCGCCGCCAACATCGAAGCGTTCACCGAAGTCCAGTGGCTCACCGTCCGTGCCGAGATCGCCCGCTACCCGTTCTGACCTCCCGCAAGCGAAGGAGCGAGGCAATGGCGCCTGCTCGATCGCGGTGGCCGGCCGTGCTGTGCTGGCTCACCGTCCTGCTCGAAGGCTATGACCTGGTGGCGCTCGGGGCCACCATCCCGACCGTGCTGCGCAGCGGCTACCTCGGGTTCACCCCCGCCGGTGCCACCGCGGTCGCGACGATCTCGCTGTGCGGGGTCGCGGTCGGCGCGGCGTGCGTCGGCCCGCTCGCCGACCGGTTCGGCAGGCGCGCGCTGCTGCTCGCGTCCGTGCTGGCGTTTTCGGTGTTCACCCTGCTGACCCCGCTGGCGCCGACCGTGCCGGTGTTCGGCGTGCTGCGGTTCCTGGCCGGGCTTGGCCTCGGCGCGTGCATGCCGGTCGCGCTCACGGTGATGTCCGAGCACCTTTCCGAGGCGAAGCGGGCGTCGGCCAGCACGCTGACGATGACCGGTTACCACGTCGGCGCGGTGCTGACCTCGGTGCTCGCGCTCGTGGTGGTCGAGGACTGGGAGATCTTGTTCTACGCGGGCGGGATCGTCGGGCTGCTGGTGCTGCCGGTGATGTGGTTCCGGCTCCCGGAATCGGCGGCGTTCCTCGCGGCGAAGGGAAAGGCGCGCGAACGGCGGACCGTGCTGAGCCCGCGGTACCGGCGGGCGAGCATCGCGGCCTGGGTCGGGTCGTTCATGGGGCTGCTGCTGGTCTACGGGCTCAACACCTGGCTGCCGCAGCTGATGCGCACCGCCGGGTACGCGATGTCGACCTCGCTGACGTTGTTGCTGGTGCTCAACGTCGGCGCGGTGCTGGGATTGCTGCTGGCCGGGCGGGTCGCGGACCGCCGCGGCATCAAGCCCACCGCGCTGGTGTGGTTCGCCGCGGGCGCGATCCTGCTCGCCGTGCTGAGCCTGCGGATCGGCAGCACCCTGCTGCTCAACGCCGCCGTGCTGCTGACCGGGGTGTTCGTGTTCTCCGCGCAGGTGCTCATCTTCGGCTACGTGGCGAAGACCTTCCCGACCGAGACGCGGGGGACAGCGCTGGGGATGACCTCGGCGATCGGCAGGCTCGGCGCGATACTCGGCCCGTTCGTGACCGGTGCGCTCGTCACGGCTGGAGTGGCCTACCCGTGGGGATTCTGGTTCTTCTCCGCGGTGGCGCTGCTCGGCCTGGCGGCGATGTCGTTCGCCCCGGTGGCACAGGCCGCACCCGACGAGGCCCATGCCTCGCCCGCACACCCGCGAGGGCGGGAACAGCGGCGTCAGAGTCCCTGAAGGCCCCGCTGCACGCTCCCTGGGAGAATGTCCGCTGGGCGGACGCGGGCCGTCAGAAATCGGCCGTTGGTGGGTTCACGCCGGGGCGCGGGCGCGTCAGAATCGAGGCATGACTGCCTTCGAGCCGATCCACGGTCAGCCCTACGACGCCGTCCCGTACCGGCCTGACCGGATGGCGGCGGACGAGTCCGTCACGAGGTCCGCCGAGCTGCGCCGTCGCATGGACGAACGCCGGACCGTCCGGATGTTCTCCGCCGACCCGGTGCCGGAACAGGCCGTGCTGGACGCGATCGCGGTCGCCTCCACCGCGCCGAGCGGGGCCCACCAGCAGCCGTGGACGTTCTGCCTGGTCACCGATCCCGACGTGCGGCGGCAACTGCGCGAAGCCGCCGAAGAAGAGGAGCAGATCTCCTACGACGGCAGGCTCGGCGACGAGTGGCTGACGGCGTTGCGGCCGATCGGCACGGACGCGGTGAAACCGCACCTGACGGACGCGCCCTATCTGATCGTGGTCTTCCAGCAGCGCTACTACCTGGACGAGAACGGGGAGAAGCGCAAGCACTACTACGTGGACGAATCCGTCGGCATCGCGGTCGGCATGCTGCTCACGGCCCTGCACCTGGCCGGGTTGTCGGCGTTGACGCACACGCCGTCGCCGATGCGGTTCCTCGGCGAGCTCCTTGGCAGGCCGCGCAACGAGAAGGCGTTCGCGGTGATCCCGGTCGGCTATCCGGCGCGGGACTGCGTGGTGCCGAACCTGACCAGGAAAAGCCTCGACCAGGTGCTCGTGCGGATCTGACGCCACCGGCGTGGTCCCCCGGATTCACGGCGAGGTCACCCAGAAGACCCAAGCGCACCGCACTCAGGGCGATGCGCTGGGCAATCGTCCGCCCCGAAGCATGACCCAACGCGATTTCCTTGTGACACAAGCATTTCACGATCACGGTTCGCGAAGCCGTGGCACGTCCGGGCTACCGGATGTGCCACGGCGGAGTGGCGCTCGCGCACCGAGGAGTGACGGCGGTTCCCTTCGGACGAGTCCACCAGCAGGGTGAGCGGGTCAGCAAAGCCCAGGAAAGGGAACCCGTGATGCGACTTCGCTCCGTGGCCGTGGCCGTCGTCAGTGCCTGCGCCCTCGCGGTGGGGGTACCGGCCACCGCGTCGGCCACCGAAGGGGAGTTCACCTACTGGTACAACGACGAGGACGGCGAGCTTCGGCAGGGCGCGCTCGTCGACCCGCCGAGTGGCTACTGCCTCGAGATCCCCGAGATCGCGGACTTCTCCGACGCGCACGCGTTCCGGCCGCACAACCGGACCCGTTCGAGTGCCAGGATGTTCCGCGAAGCGGATTGTGAAGGCGGCGCCTTCTACACGCTGCGCTCCGGTGGCCGGGCCGGCGACAGGCTCCTCCTGCGCTCAGTGGTCTTCGGCTAACGGCGCCGGTGAACACGGACCGAAGCGGCACCAGGGTCACCCGTGACCACTGCCAACCCGACCACGCCCGCCTACATCTCCGAGTGCCGCGCCCCCGGCAGCGCAAATTTTGCCGACCGACCAAAGATACAGTTCAGCACGACCGCGGCGACGCAGCCCGCGCTGATGCCCGAGTTCAGTACCGTTTGGACGGCCGCGGGGAAGTCGGCGTAGAACTGCGGCGCCGCGATCGGGATGAGGCCGATGCCGAGTGACGCGGCCACGATCGCGACGTTCGCGGGGTTGTCGAAGGCGGCCTTCGCGAGCGTGCGCACGCCGCTGACCGCGACGCTGCCGAACAGCACGAGCCCGGCGCCGCCGAGCACCGGCTGCGGTACGAGCGCGACGATCCCGCCGCTGATCGGGAAAACGCCCAGCAGCACCAGGATCGCCCCGCTCGCGGCCACGACGTAGCGGCTGACCATCCCGGTCAGCGAGACCAGGCCGATGTTCTGCGCGAACGCGGTGCAGGCGAAACCGCCGAACACCGTGCTGACGGCGGTGGCGAAGCCGTCGGCGCGCAGGCCGTCGCCGAGTGTCTTCCCGGTGGTCGGCCGGTCCACGATTTCGCCCAGTGCCAACATGTCCGCGGTGCTTTCGGCCATCACCACGAGCATCACGATCGCCATCGACACGATGGCCGCGAGGTCGAACGCGGGCGCACCGAAGTGGAACGGGGTGGCGATGCCGAACGCGGGCGCCTGCGTGAGCGTGCTCGTGTCCACCTCGCCGAGCGGCCACGCGACCGCGGTGCCGGCCACGAGCCCGAGCAGCAGCGCGACCCGGCTCCAGAACCCGGACAGGAACCGGGTGAACGCCAGCACCGCGAGCATGGTGACCCCGGCGAGCAGCAGCCCGGACGGCCGCACCGTGTCCTGCTGGTCCGACACCCACTTCACCGCGACCGGCAGCAGCGAAACGCCGATGAGCGTGATCACCGTGCCGGTCACCAGCGGCGGGAAGAACCGGGTGAGCCGCGAGAAGAACGGCGCTGCCAGCACCACCAGCGCCCCGCCGATCAGCGTCGCGCCGTAGACCACGCCGAGCGCGTTCGAACCGTGCTGCTTCGCGATGGACAACACCGGCGCCACCGTCGCGAAGGTGACCCCGTTGACGAGCGGCAGCCGCGCGCCGAACCGCCACACGCCCAGTGTCTGCAACAGGGTCGCCAGCCCCGCGGTGAACAGGCTCGCGCTGATCAGCAGGCTCAGTTCGCCCGCGCTCAGCCCCACCGCGGCGCCGATGATCAGCGGCGGCGCGACGACGCCCGCGTACATCGCGGCGACGTGCTGGAACCCGCCGGCGATGAGCTGGAGGGCGGGTGGTTTCCGGTCGACGGGGTGCGTGGTGGTGAGCGTGGCGGTCACAGGGCCGTCCTTAGAACGTGGTGTGCCAGGCGGGTCCGGGGTCCGGCGCGTCGTCGCGCAGGACCGATCCTTCGATCAGCCCATACGGGCGGTCGGCCGCGTAGAAGACCTCGTTGTCGTTGGTGAGGCCGAACGGCGACAGGTCGACGAGGAAGTGGTGCTTGTTCGGCAGCGACAACCGCACCTCCGCGATCTCGGGGCGCGCTTCGAGCGCCGCTTCCCCCATCGCGTAAAGCGTTTGCTGCAAGGAAAGACTGTGCTTGCTCGCGAACTTCTCCAGCAGGATGCGCCTGATCTCGCCGAAGCTCTTCGCCCAGTCGCACTCGGCAGTATCGAGATCGGTGTGCCGCCAGCGCGCGGTGACCGCGGTCGCGAGGATGCGGTCGTTCGTTTCCGCGAGCGTCGTGTAGCGGTCGCGGGGGAAACCGTGGAACTCCGAACCGGTCGACTTGAGCACGGTGAGCCCGGTGAGCCCGGAAACCACCCAGGTCTGTCCGTCTTGGACGGTGACCGCGGTGGTGCGGCGTTCGTCGCCCGCACCGGAAAACGCGTGGTCGTGCGGCTCGCCGTCGACCGGGATCCGGTGCCAGCCGTGCTCTTCGACGAGGATCCGCGCGCCGGTGATGTGGCTGAACTCGCCGACGAAGTGCCGCGCGAGGCGCAGCGCGAAGTCCTCGATCTCACCGACACCGTGTTCCTTGGCGAAGGCGTACACCGTGTTCTTCTGCGTGTCGGTGGCGACGACGTCGGCGTTGTCGCCGGTCAGGTGCGTGCGTTCGAGGCTGCCGCGCAACGCCGTCGACACGGTCAGGTCCTTCAGGTGGTGCACCGGCCCCGACCTGTCCACCGTCACGAGGCGGACTTCGGCCTTGCCGTACTGGTTCGGGCCAAGCGAGATGCCCATGGTCAGCTCCCTCGGTAGGTGGAGAAGGCGAACGGGCTCAGCAGGATCGGGACGTGGTGGTGCGCGCGCGGGCCGGTGATCCGGAAGCACACGGTGATCTCGGGGAAGAACCCGTCCTCGCCCTGGTACGCCTCGGTGTCGAAGACGAGCCGGTAGACGCCCGCGTCCAGCGTTTCGGGGCCGAGTTCGCGCACCCTGCCATCGTCGTCGGTGCGACCGGTGGCGACGGATTCCCAAGTACCGTCCCGCTTTTCGAGCCGCACGTCGATCCCGGCCGCCGGTTTCCCCGCCGCCGCGTCCAGTACGTGCGTGGTCACCGCGCTCATGGCTCCTCCGCCGGGAAAAACACGTCGTCGGCACTCATGCCGTCACCGCCTTCCGCAGTCGCAGTTTCGCGATCTTCGCCAGTTCCGCACCCGCCACCGCCAGTTCGGTGGCGGGATCGTTGGTCAGCCGCGCGCGCAGGTCCGCCAGCAGCTCCGCGCCGGATCGGCCGCTGGCGCACACCAGGTAGACGTGCCCGAACCGGGTTTCGTACTCCGCGTTGGCCGCCTGGAACAGCGCGGCCTCCGAATCGTCCACTCCGGACTGTTCGGTGCTCGACCAGCTGTCCTTTTCGGTCTTCGCGCCGATGCGGGGATGCGCGGCGATCGCGGCCTCGACCTCGCCGGCGCGCAGGGGCTCCGCCGCTTCGGCCGCCTTCACCAGCGCGTCCACGTCCGGGTAGGGCCGCCCGTCGAGCAGGGTGCCGGCCCAGCGGGGGACGGCGAGGCACGCGGTCAGCAGCGGCCCGGCTTCGTCGTCGGCGGCCGAATTGAACCAGGACAACTCCATTGATGCTCCAAGATTCTGCATCGTGGAAGGAAGTTTTCTGTTCTCGAAACGGTACGACCGGGTTCGCCGGGCGTCAACAGTTTGTTGAATCCCGTGCTCAGGACTCGTCCCGGTGCAGGTAGTTGTACACGGTGAACCGGGTGACGCCGAGCGCTTCGGCGACCGCGGCCACGGATTTGCGCAGCTGAAACGCGCCGTGCTCTTCCAGCAGGCGCACCGCGCGCTGCTTGCCGGGCCGGTCGAGATCGCCGAGCCGCGTGCCGAGTTCGGCCTCGACGGCACGGACGAATCCATCCAGCACGCTCGTGTCGCCTGCCGTGGGTGGAGTGCCCCTGGGGGTCGTGCCGAGGCGCAGCGTCACCTGGGTCGCACCACCGTCGAGCGCGGCGCGCACGATCGACGGAAGCGCGTCCAGCACGGCGTCGTGGTCCCCGTCGGCCGACGTGCCGAGCGGGCCGAAGTCGGTGCGCAACCCGGCTCGTTCGGCCGCTTCGCAGGCGCGGACGGCGTGTTCCGGCGGCGGTCCTTCGCCGCGGAACGGCTCGCTGGTGAACTCGGCATGCAGCTCCACCCGCGCACGGTATCCCGGCGACGGGACGTTGACGAGACGAGCCGAAGCGAGTTACTGTCGTTATGCGAAAATAAAGTTCCACAATACGAAATCGAGCGGAGGTATTCGTGCCGCACTCCCTGCGCTACGACGTGAACCTGTCCATGCTCTTCAAGGAGCTGCCGCTGCTCGAACGGCCGGCGGCCGCGCGCGAAGCGGGGTTCGACGCGGTCGAGTTCTGGTGGCCGTTCGATGAGGCCGTGCCGGGCGACCGCGCCGTTGACGACTTCGTGCGCGCGCTGTCCGACGCCGGGGTTTCGCTGGTGGGGCTCAACTTCTTCGCCGGTGACATGCCCGCGGGCGATCGCGGGCTGATCTCGTGGCCCGGCCGCGAAACCGAGTTCGCGGACAGCGTCGCGGTGGCGATCGGCATCGCCGAGCGGACCGGCTGCCGCAGCTTCAACGCCCTGTACGGCAACCGGATCGACGGTATCGAACACCGGGCGCTCGCACTGTCCAATCTGGATCTCGCCGCGAAGGCCGCTTCCGGGATCGGCGCCGCGCTGGTGATCGAGCCGCTCTCCGGCGCGGACCGCTACCCGATCAGGACCGCGGCCGAGGCGATCGCGCTGATCGACGAGGCCGGGCACGGCAACGTCGGACTGCTCGCGGACCTGTACCACCTCGCCGTCAACGGGGACGACCTCGATGCGCTCCCCGGGCAGGTCGACCGCATCGGGCACGTGCAGATCGCGGACGCGCCCGGCCGGGGCGAGCCGGGCACCGGCGAACTGGACTTCGAACACCACCTCGGAGCGCTGGAGGCCGCCGGGTACGGCGGCTTCGTCGGCCTCGAATACGCACCCACTGGCGATCCGTTCGCCTGGCTGCCACGGGAAAGAAGGGGAACCGCATGACACGACTGGCTTTCATCGGGCTCGGCATCATGGGCCTGCCGATGGCGAAGAACCTCGTCGCGGCCGGGTTCGAGGTGGCCGGGTACAACCGCAGCAGGTCCAAAGTGGACGCCTTCGCGGCGGCGGGCGGCCGTGGCGCCGATTCGGTGCGGGAGGCGGTGCGCGGCGCCGAGGTGATCGTGACGATGCTGCCGGACTCGCCCGACGTCGAAGAGGTGGTTCTGGGAGACGTGCTGGAGAACGCGGCCGAGGGCGCGCTGCTGATCGACTGCAGCTCGATCCGCCCCGAGGTCTCCCGGCGCGTCGCCGAAGAAGCGGCGGCGAAGGGGATCCGCGCGCTGGACGCGCCCGTTTCCGGCGGGGAGCAGGGCGCGATCGACGGCGCACTGTCCATTATGGTCGGTGGCGCGGCGGCGGACTTCGAGTCGGCGCGCCCGGTGCTCGACGCCGTCGGCGGAACCGTCGTGCACGTCGGCCCGGCCGGTTGCGGTCAGACCGTCAAGGCGGCCAACCAGCTCATCGTCGCGGGCACCATCGAACTGGTCGCGGAAGCGCTGGTGTTCCTGGAGGCGCACGGCGTCGACACCGCGGCCGCGATCACCGTGCTCGCGGGCGGGCTCGCCGGGAACCGGATCCTCGACCGCAAGGCCGAGGCGATGGCCAAGCGCGAGTTCACCCCCGGCTTCCGGGTGGAACTGCACCACAAGGACCTCGGCATCGTGCAGTCGGCCGCGCGGGACGCGGGCGTCGCGATCCCGCTCGGCGCCGCGGTCGCCCAGCTCATGGGCGCGCTGAACGCGCAGGGCCACGGCGCGCTCGACCACGGCGCACTGCTCAAGATCGTCGAACAGCTGTCCGGCCGCGGCCGGGGAACGGAGTAGTGCGATGGCCAGGGTCCCTGTCATGCGCGCCGTCGTCGACGTGCTGGAGAGCGAGGGCGTCGACACCGTGTTCGGCTGCCCCGGCGCCGCGATTCTCCCGCTGTACCAGGCACTTCAAGGCAGCGGGGTGGAGCACCTGATCGTCCGCCACGAGGAGGGCGCGACGCACATGGCCGACGGGTGGGCGCGCACCACCGGCAACGTCGGCGTCGCGATCGGCACCTCGGGGCCGGCCGGCACGAACATGATCACCGGCCTCTACACCGCGCACGCCGATTCGATCCCGATCATCTGCATCACCGGGCAGGCGGACTCGCGCAAGCTGCACACCGAGGCGTTCCAGGCCGTCGACATCGTCGAGATCGCGAAACCGGTGACGAAATGGGCGGTCCAGGTCAAGGAAGCCGCGCAGATGCCGTGGGTGTTCCGCGAGGCCTTCCGCATCGCCCGCTCCGGTAGGCCGGGCCCCGTCCTCATCGACCTCCCGATCGACGTGCAGAAGCAGGACATCGAGTGGGACGCGAGCATCGACGGGCCGTTACCGGTGACCGTGCCCGCACCCGCGCCCGCCCGTGTCGAACGCGCACTCGACCTCTTGCTGGCGGCGGAACGCCCGCTGATCCTCGCCGGTGGCGGGGTCGTGCTGGGCGATGCGGGGGAGCGCGTGCTCGCCGTCGCCGAGCGGCTCGGTGTTCCCGTGCAGGTCACGCTGATGGGCAAGGGCAGCGTCCCGGAGGGCCACGAGCTGTTCGCCGGGATGGCGGGCATCCAGACCTCGCAGCGCTGGGCGAACGCGGCCTTCCTCGAATCGGACTTCGTGCTCGCGCTCGGCGCGCGCTTCGGCGACCGGCACACCGGGCGGCTCGACGTCTACCGCGGCGAGCGCACGTTCGTCCACGTCGACATCGAGCCGACGCAGCTCGGCAAGGTGTTCGGCCCCGACCTCGGCATCGTGTCCGACACCGGCGCCTTCCTCGACGCGTTCGCCGCCGCGATCGACCGTCGCGGAGTTCCGGCGGGCAACCGGGCCTGGGTCGAGCGGATCGCCGACCTCAAGCGCCTGCTGCCGCGCCGCGAGGACTTCGACGACACGCCCGTCAAGGCGCCGCGGGTGTTCAAGGAGATCAACGAGTTCTACGGCGAGCGGACCTACTTCGTCACCGCGATCGGGCTCTACCAGATCTGGTCCGGCCAGTTCCAGCGCGCGCACCTGCCACGGCACTACCAGGTGTGCGGCCAGGCCGGCCCGCTCGGCTGGGAGATCCCGGCCGCGATCGGGGTCAAGAAGGCCCGCCCCGGCGCCGAGGTGGTCGGCGTTGTCGGCGACTACTCGTTCCAGTTCCTGGTCGAGGAGCTGGCCGTGGCCGCGCAGTACGACGTGCCGTTCGTGCTGGTCATGCTCAACAACACCTATCTCGGGCTGATCCGCCAGGCCGAGCGCGGCTACGGGATGAACACCGAGGTCGACATCCACTACGACGCGGTCGGCACCGACAACGTCAAGATCATGGAGGCCTACGGCTGCTCCGGGCGGCGGGTGACCGAGGCCGCGGACATCACCGAATCGCTGGCGTGGGCGCGAAAGGAGGCCGACCGCACTTCCCGTCCGGTGCTCGTGGAGGTCATGATCGAGCGGGAGGCAAACGCCGCGATGGGCACGGCACTCGACAACGTGCTTGAGTTCGAACCTGTTCCCTAGGAGGTGCGGATGGAGTTGGTGGTCAGGGCCCGTCGAGCGGTGACGGGTGCCGGAGAGGGGTCCGTCGCGGTCGGTGTCGACGGCGGGAGGATCGTCGCGGTCGAGCCGTACGAGGCGGACCTGCCGGGCAGGCGGGAGGTGGCGCTCGGCGACGACACGGTGCTCATGCCGGGGCTCGTGGACACGCACGTGCACGTCAACGATCCCGGCCGGACCGAATGGGAGGGCTTCGAGACGGCGACCGCGGCCGCGGCGGCGGGCGGGGTCACCACGATCGTCGACATGCCGCTCAACAGCCTTCCGCCGACGGTCGACGTGGCCTCGCTCGGGGTCAAGCGCAAGACCGCCGAAGGGCGCGTGCACGTCGACGTGGGGTTCTGGGGCGGCGCGGTGCCCGGCAACGCGGGCGAGCTGGCCGCGTTGCACGAGGCGGGCGTGTTCGGGTTCAAGTGCTTCCTGCTGCACTCGGGCGTCGACGAGTTCCCGCCGCTGGACCCGGCCGGGTTCCGCGAGTCGATGGGTGTGCTGAGCGATCTCGGTGCCCTGATGATCGTGCACGCCGAGGACTCGGACACGATCGACGGCGCGCCGCACGCCCACGGCGCCGCGTACCGCGACTTCCTGGACTCGCGCCCGCGTGCGGCGGAGAACACCGCGATCGCGCAGGTCATCGCGGTGGCACGGGAAACGGGCGCCCGCGCGCACATCCTCCATCTGTCCTCTTCGGACGCGATCGAGCTGGTCGCCGACGCGAAACGGGACGGGCTGCCGCTCAGCGCGGAGACCTGCCCGCACTACCTGAGCTTCACCGCGGAGGAGATCGGCGACGGCGCGACGCAGTTCAAGTGCTGCCCGCCGATCAGGGAGGCGGCCAACCGGGAACGGCTGTGGCGCGCGCTCGGCGCGGGCACGATCGACTGCGTGGTGAGCGACCATTCCCCGTGCACACCCGAGCTGAAGCGCTTCGACACCGGCGATTTCGGTGTCGCGTGGGGCGGTATCGCGAGCCTGCAGCTCGGGCTGCCCGCGGTGTGGACGCAGGCGCGCCAGCGCGGGTACGCGCTCACCGACGTGGTGCGGTGGATGGCCGAGGCGCCCGCGGACCAGGTGGGCCTGCGCCACAAAGGACGGATCGAAGTGGGGCGTGACGCGGACTTCTGCGTGTTCGCCCCGGACGAGGCGTTCGTGGTGGACAAGGCGAAGCTGCGGCACCGCAACCCGGTGAGCGCGTACCACGGCCGCCCGCTCGCGGGCGTGGTACGCCAGACCTGGTTGCGCGGCAAGGAAATAGACGGTGAGCCCGCCGGAACACTGCTCACCCGAGGCTAGTAGGCCCTGCTGTTAGGAGGCACTGTTGTCAGATCGTCCTGAGTGGACCAGCCTGCCCGATCTCGCGTCGCGCCGTTTCGGCGGCACCGTGATGTGGGCGACCGACGAGCTGTTCGCCGAGAAGGAGAACCTGATCAACCCGTGGCCGCCCGCGCACCAGGCGGAGACGTTCGGGCCGAGGGGGCAGGTGTACGACGGCTGGGAGACCCGCCGCCACCGCGAACCCGGTGACGACGTCGCGGTGATCCGGCTCGGCCTGCCCGGCACGGTTTCCGGGGTGGTGGTGGACACCGCGTTCTTCAAGGGCAACTTCCCGCCGCACGTCTCGGTCGAGGGCTGCGCGGTGGCTGGGTACCCCAACGCCGCCGAACTGTCCGAAGTGGACTGGCGGCCGCTGGTGCGGCGCGGTGCCGCCGCCGGGCACACCGAGAACCTCTACGAGGTGGCACCGGGTCGCCGCTTCACCCACGTCCGGCTGACCATGCACCCCGACGGCGGCGTGGCCAGGCTTCGCGTGCACGGCACCCCGATCGCCGACCCCGGCCTCGTCGATCCCGGCGCGCTCGACCTCGCCGCGCTGGAGAACGGCGCCGTGATCACCGGCTGCAGCAACATGTTCTACTCGTCGCCGAGCAACATGCTCGCGCCGGGCCTGGCCGCGCACCAGGCGGAGGGCTGGGAGACCGCCCGCCGCCGCGACGACGGCAACGACTGGGCCACCGTGCGCCTCGCGGGCACCGGCGTCATCCGGTTCGCCGAGGTGGATACCAGCAATCTCAAGGGAAACGCGCCGGGCTGGGCGTCGCTGTCCGGTCGCGCCGGCGGTGCCGAGTGGTTCGAGCTGCTGCCGAAGACGCGGCTGCAGCCCGACACCCGGCACCGGTTCGCGCTGCCCGAAGCCCGCGAGGCCGACGAGGTGAAGCTGGACATCCATCCCGACGGCGGCCTCGCGCGGCTCCGCCTCTTCGGCGCCCTGACCGACCAGGGCCGCGCCACCCTCACCGCGCGCTACGAATCCGCCACGGGATAACGGTCCCCGCGGCCATGCCCCGAAGGGCCCCTTCAGCGCGTGGCGCAGCGCGAAACCTCGCCTTGAGCTGTACAGGAGCATCCTTCGGGGCATCAAGAAGGCGCCGAGGTCAGGTGCGCGCGGGTTCCCGGACGTCGAACCAGTGCGCGGCCGCGTTCCGGAGGGCACCGAGTTCCGAGGCGTCCGGTGTCTCCGACGAGGAAGCCCACGCGACGTAGCAGTCCGGGCGCAGCAGCAGGGCGGTGGCCGGACCGGCACCGGGGGCGGCGGCCACGGTGACCCGGTCGCCCCACCCGGCGGCTTCGGCCGCGAACGAACCGTCCTCGGTCAGGTCCACCAGCAGCGGCTTGGCGTCGCGTGTCAGCTCGGCCAGCCGGTGCGCGCCCACCTCCAGATCGGGCGCCCAGCTTCCGGTCAGCGGGTGCTCGCCGCCGAGGTCGTAGCGGATGTCCGCGCCCGACATCAGATCGGCGACGCGCTGCACGTTCTTCGGATCTTCAAGCATCTCGGTGAGCAGCTCGCGCAACGCGGTGACCTCGCTGCCGGGCGCGATCAGTGCCGACTGCGCCTGGCTGTGCATCACGACCCGTTCCGCGACCGGCCGCCGTTCGGCCTCGTAGCTGTCGAGCAGGTCCGGTGACGCCCAGCCGGTCACCGCCGCCGCGAGCTTCCAGCCGAGGTTGATCGCGTCCTGCAGGCCGAGGTTGAGCCCCGGCCCGCCGATCGCGGAGTGCACGTGCGCGGCGTCGCCGACCAGGAACACGCGGCCGTCCCGGAACTTCTCGGCCAGCCGGGTGTTCACCCCGGCCAGGCGGCGGAGCAGGTGCGGGCCCTCGCCCTCCGGCGGCCCGAGGGGGACCTCGGCGCCGAGCACCCGCCGCACGCTCGCGGCCAGTTCGTCCAGCGTCATCGGCTCATCGGGTTCGGGGTCGCCCCATTCCATGGTGCTCACCAGCGCCGGGCGGTCCGGGAACTTCGCGTAGGTGAACACGCCGTGGCCGGTGCGGTAGTGCTGGCGCACCGGGATCTCACCGTGCCCCGGCACGTGCAGCGCGCCGGTGACGGGGTCGACCCAGTCCGCGGGCACGGTTGCGTACGCGGAGCGGGAAACCGAGGAGTCGGTGGTCACGCCGGGGAAGCCGATGCCGGAAAGCTTGCGCGTCGCGCTCTTCCCGCCATCCGCGCCGACGAGGTATCCGGCGTCGATCCGGTACGGCCCGTCCGGTCCGGCGACATCCAGCTCGACCCGGTCCTCGTGCTGGGTGAAACCGGTGAGTTCGTGGCCGTAGCGAACTTCCACGCCCAGTTCGAGCGCACGTTCCTCCAGTACCGCGAGGACGCGGCGCTGCGGTGCCCCCAGGATGTGGAGCGAGTTGTCCGCCAGGACGCTCAGGTCCAGTGGCATCGCACCGAACATGTAGCGCGGCGCGGGCTGCGACGGGCCGGCCTGTCCGCTGAGGCGTTCGTACAGCCCACGCCGGTCGAGCATGCGGACCACCTGCCCGACGAGCCCGTTCGCCTTGGGCTCCACGCTCCGCTCCGGCAGCGCTTCCAGCACCAGCGGGCGGACCCCGCCGAGGCTCAGCTCGCAGGCCAGCATGAGCCCGTTCGGCCCGGCCCCGGCGATGACGACGTCGTAGGTCATGGCAATCTCCTTTGTATGGAAGGAAAAAAGGCAGCATTCAGCGCCCCGGCGCGCCGGGGTCCTGGTGTGTCTGATGTGGACTAACGCGGTCCCGGCTCGGGTAACCCGGCCGAGAACTGCGTGAGCGCGTCGCGCAGGAGCGGTTTCATCGCCAGCGGGGAATCGGCCTCGAGCCAGTGGGCCATGGTGACGGTGACGGCGGCGCCGACGGCGGCGGCCACCAGCTTCGGGTACAGGTCCCTGGTGGCGTCGGTGCCGGTCCGCTCGGCGATCGCGGCCGCCATTTCGACCTCGGCCACCGCGTTCGCCCGGAGCATTTCACCCCGCAAGGAGGGCTCGGCGACCATGAGCCGGACGCCGTCCACCCACTGCTGGTCCGGCGGCTCTTCACCGCCGTTGGCGAGACCGAGGGGGAAGCGGTCTTCCACGGCCGCCACGATGGCGGTCCACAGCGGCTCCTCGGCTGGCCGCAGGCGCAGCTCTTCCGCGATCTCCAGCGCGCGGTCGAGGTGCCGCGCGGCGATCGCCTCGGCCTTGTTGGCGAAGTAGTTGCGGAAGGTGCGCAGGGAAACCCCCGCTTCGGCGGCGATGTCCTCCACCTTGACGTTCGCCACCCCGCGCTCCACCACCAAGCGGACCGCGGCCCAGCTCAACGCGATGCGGGTCTCCCGCTTCTTGCGCTCACGCAGCCCGTCGGTGCTCATGACACCCACCATACGCGAACTTGCCTAAAGTGCAACTTTGCCTTTTAGGCAAGTTTCGTGTTGGTCTTCGCAGTACCCGAAGGCGTCCTTCAGGGACCAAGCCCCGGCGGTTCTGCGCTTCCGCCGCCCATCGCACCGGAATCAACGCGCGCGCATCATCACGGTGACCCCGGGGATGACGGCACGGGAGTCGCACAGCGGGTCACCAAGGGGCTCGGCTCTACGGCTTCGACTGGCGCCGGGAGCTGATCACGCCGGTGTTGAACCCGGCCAGGTGCAGTCCGCCCGCGAAACGCGCGTGCTCGATCTTGACGCAGCGGTTCATCACGACGTCGAGACCGGCCGCGCGGGCGCGTTCGGCGACCTCGTCGTGCCAGAGCCCGAGCTGCAGCCACAGCGTGCGCGCACCCGCCGCGATGACCTCTTCCGCGACGCCGGGCAGGTCGTCGTGCTTGCGGAACACGCTCACCAGGTCGACCTCGGGTACGTCCGCCAGCCGCGGGTGAACCGGCTGCCCGAACAGCTCGTCGAGCCTCGGGTTCACGAAGTGCACCTGGTACTTGCTCGACGAGAGCAGGTACGCGGCGACGAAGTAGCTCGGCCGCGCCGGGTTGCTCGAAGCGCCGACGATCGTCACCGACCGCGTGCGGCGCAGCAGGGTGAGCCGTTCCGTGGCGGATGGGGAGGTCATCGCGCCACCGCCTGGTCGAGGGCCCGGTCGATGTCCCAGAGGATGTCATCGGGATCTTCGAGTCCGATCGACAGCCGGACCAGATCGGGCCCGACGCCGCCGGCGCGGAGCTGCTCGTCGGAAAGCTGCTGGTGCGTGGTGGACGCCGGGTGGATCACCAGGCTGCGCGCGTCGCCGACGTTCGCGAGGTGCGAGAGCAGTTCGACCGATTCCACGAACTTCTCGCCCGCCGCGCGACCGCCCTTCACCCCGAACGAGAACACCGCGCCGGGACCGCCCGGCAGGTACCGCTTCGCCAGCGCGTGGTGCCGGTGCGAGGGCAGGCCCGCGTAGCTCACCCATTCGACGCGGCTGTCCGCTTCGAGGTACTCCGCGACGATGCGCGCGTTTGCGACGTGCGCCTCCATGCGGTGCGGAAGCGTCTCGACGCCTTGCAGCAGAAGGAAAGCGGAGTGTGGCGAAAGGACTGGCCCGATGTCGCGAAGCTGTTCGGCGCGCAGCCGCGTGCAGAACGCGTACTCCCCGAAGTTCTCCCAGTACTTCAGCCCGCCGTAGCTGTCCACCGCCTCGGTCATCCGGGGGAACTTCCCGTTGCCCCAGTTGAACTTCCCCGATTCGACGATGACGCCGCCGAGCGTGGTGCCGTGCCCGCCGAGGAACTTCGTCGCCGAGTGCAGCACGATGTCCGCGCCGTGTTCGAGCGGGCGGCACAGGTACGGCGTCGCGAGCGTCGCGTCGACGACCAGCGGGATGTCGTGCGCGTGGGCGAGTTCGGCCAGCCCCGCGATATCGGCGACCGAACCGCTCGGGTTGCCGATCGCCTCGGTGTAGATCAGGCGCGTGCGGTCGGTGATCGCGGCGGCGTAGACGTCGAGGTCGTCGCCGGGGATGAAGCTCGTGGTCACGCCGAACCGGCGCAGCGTGCCGTCGAGCTGGGTGACCGTGCCGCCGTAGAGACCCGTCGCCGCGACGATGTGCTCACCGGCTTCGGTGAGCGCGGAAAAGGTCAGGAACTCCGCGGCCTGGCCGCTCGAGGTGGCGACCCCGCCGATCCCGCCCTCCAAGCTCGCGATGCGCTCTTCGAAGGCGGCCACCGTGGGATTGCCGATCCGGCTGTACACGTTGCCGTACTTCTGCAGCGCGAACAGGTTCGCGGCGTCGGCCGAGTCCTCGAAGACGAAGCTGGTGGTCTGGTAGATGGGCACCGCGCGGGCGCCCGTTGCCTGGTCGGGCGTGCCACCGGCGTGCAGTGCGCGGGTGCGGAAGCCCCAGCTGCGTTCGCTCATCCTCAGGCACGGTACTTCATCCATTCGTGCGATCCACACGCGTCCCACCGGCTGACGACGGAAAACCGGTTGCCGCACCTGCGACGATGGTGGGAGAACGCACCTTCGACCATCAGGGGATGCCTCATGCCTGACGCCCTTCGCGGCGTCGCCAGGCAGTGACCGGCGGCGCTCGACGCTGTCCACATTCCCTTTTGCTCGAAAGGTCGTTCCACCAGTGTCTGCTTTGCAGTCCTACCTTCGTGCCAACGCGGCCACCGGTCGCGAAACCGAGCGGATCGGGCCGTTCCTGGCCACGTTCTCGCCGCGTTCCGCCAACCGATTCCTCAACTACGCCGTCCCCGACGACGGCGCCGTCCCGACGGCGTCCGAAGTGGAGGCACTCGCCGAGGCGTACCGGCGGCGAAACCTGTTGCCGCGCCTCGAATTCATGACCGACACGGCGCCGGAGGCGGAACCGGCGCTGCGCGCGGCCGGGTTCGCCCTCGAGCGGCGGGTCCCGGTGATGACCTGCCCGCCGGGGCAGGCCGTCACCCAGCCGGAACCGGCGGGCACCACCCTGGTGGTCCCCGGCGCCGACGCCGAGTACGCGGCGATGCTGTCCGCGCAGCACGAGGCGTACGACTCCCTCGATCCCGTCACCGATGACGACGTGGCCGGCGCCAAGGACAACGTCGCCAGGGGCGGGCTCGCGGTGGTCGCGTTCGACCGGGAAACCGGCGAGGCCGCCGGTGGTGGCGTCGCGGACGTGATCACGGACGGGTTCACCGAGCTGGCCGGGTTCGGGGTGCGGGCGCGGTACCGGCGCCGGGGGATCGCCGCGGCGATCACCGAGTGCCTGACCAGGCGTGCGCACGAGCGCGGCGCGCACCTGCCGTTCCTGACCCCGGCCGGCCCGCCGGAGGCGCGGATCTACGCGCGGGCGGGCTACCGGCCCGCCTCCGAGATGGTGCACCTGAGCAGGGAAAACACCTGATCGCCTGCCGTGCCCCCGGTTTGCGCCCGGGGGCACGGCCTGGTGAACTCAATGAACTAAACGGTGACACAGCTCACCTTCCGGCGAATCGTGCACGCATCCGCGTCGACGGTGACGCGAACGGGCTGGAGGCGGTCATGCCGAAATTCAGGTTGGTGGGACTGGTGGCGCTGGCGCTGGTGGGGCTCGCGGCCGCACCAGCGGACGCGGCGCCCCGGATCGTGGACACCCCGATCCCGTCGCGCGGATGCGGCCACGCGAGCCCCGTCCCGGTTGGCGAGACCGTCACCGGGACGGTGAACTCGGGCGGGCTGAAGCGGACCTACACGATCCACGTCCCCGCGGACTACCGGCCGTGGCGCCCGAGCTCGCTGGTCCTGTCCTTCCACGGGCACAAGCGCACCAGCGACTACCAGGAAGCCCTGTCGCAGTTCTCCACGACGTCGGCGATCGCCGTCTACCCGCAGGGCCTCGTCGGCACCGACGGCGAGACGGCGTGGACCGGCGCTCCGTACTCGGCCGCGGCCGACGACGTGCTGTTCACCAGCGACCTGCTGAACGAGCTGCAGCGGCAGCTGTGCGTGAACCCGGCGCGGATCTACGCGGCGGGCAAGTCCAACGGCGGTGGGTTCACCGGTGTGCTCGCCTGCCGGCTGCCGGGCCGCATCGCCGCGTTCGCCCCGGTGTCCGGCGCCTTCTACCCGCAGTCCGGCCCCTGCGAGCCGTCGCGGCCCGCTCCGGTCATCGACCTCCACGGCACCGCGGACACCACGATCCCGTACGACGGCGACAGCGCGCGCGGCCTGCCGTCGATCCCGGACTGGCTCGACGGCTGGGCCGCGCGCGACCGTTGCCACGGCGCACCGGCGGTGAAGGACGCCTATGACGGCGTCGTCCGCATCGAGCGCTGGCGGCACTGCCGAGCCGATCTCGTGCACTACCGCGTGACCGGGCTCGGGCACGACTGGCCGAGCACGCACCCGAACCCGGACTCGGACACCCCGGCGGTGTTCGACGCGACGCCGGTGATCATGCGCTTCTTCGCCGAGCACCCGCTCTGGCGTTAGCAGGTACCGAACTCCATCGGCCTGATCTCGATGCGCAGCGGGCTGAGCACGCGCGCGAACCGGCGCCCCCAGTCGAGCGCCTCGTCGAGATCGGCCGCCTGGAAGACCGTGAACCCGCCGATGTGCTCCTTCCCTTCGAGGTAGGGGCCGTCGGTGGTGAGGGTTTCGCCGCCGTCGTGGTGGACGACGGTCGCCGTGTCCGGCGGGCACAGGCCCCCGCTGAAGATCCAGTTCCCGGATGCCCTCAGCTCGGTGTTCACCACATCGAGTTCGCGCATGACCGGGTCGAGCACCTCGGGTGGCGGCGGGGCGCCGTCGGGCTGGTAGATGCTGAGCAGGTACTGCTTCATGGGTGTTCTCCTTCCTCTCAGCTTCGATACGAACGGCCTCGCGGTGAATCGACACCCCGTCGGGTGTGCTTCACGTCACGGGTGGTTCCCGGGAACAGTAAGGGGTATCCGGCGGTTGCCGCCGGTGAAGGACGATCAACGCGCAGGGAGTGATGGACGTGGCCACGACGAAGGCGCCGGGCGGAGTGTTCGAGCTGGGCGGGGACCTCCCGGTGCACCGGCTCGGCTACGGCGCCATGCAGATCACCGGCAAGGGGATCTGGGGCGAGCCGAAGGACCGGAAGGAGGCCGTCGCCGTGCTGCGGCGCGCGGTCGAACTCGGCGTCACCTTCATCGACACGGCGGATTCCTACGGGCCGTACGTCAGCGAAGAGATCATTCGCGAGGCACTGCACCCGTACCAGGAGAACCTGGTGATCGCGACCAAGGGCGGCCTGGTGCGCACCGGGCCCGACCAGTGGGTCCCGGTCGGGCGCCCCGCCTACCTTCGCCAGGAGGTGGAGATGAGCCTGCGCCGTCTCGGCCAGGAGCGCATCGACCTCTACCAGCTACACCGCGTCGATCGTGAAGTGCCGCTGGAGGACCAAGTCGGTGAGCTGAAGAAGCTGCGCGACGAAGGCAAGATCCGCCACATTGGACTGTCCGAAGTGGACGTTTCGCAGATCGAGGCCGCTGCGGAGGTCACCGAGATCGCGAGCGTGCAGAACCTGTTCAACCTCGCCGACCGCCACCACGAAGCGGTGCTCGACCACGCCACCGAGCACGGCATCGCGTTCATCCCGTGGTTCCCGATCGCCACCGGTGAACTCGCCAAGCCGGGCAGCGTGCTGGAACAGGCCGCGAAGGAACACGGCTCGTCGCCCGCGCAGCTCGCGCTCGCGTGGCTGCTGCGCCGCTCGCCCGTGGTGCTGCCGATTCCCGGCACTTCCTCGGTGGCGCACCTCGAAGAGAACGTCGCGGCGGCGGACATCACCCTCACCGACACCGAGTTCGACCAGCTCACCGCGCTGGCGAGCTGACTCCGCCCTGGTAAGAATTCGCGCTGCCTTAGCGTGGACCCGCATGCCGTGAAGGCGACCTTCGGGGCATCCGGGTCCCCGAGGGGGACCTTCGGGGCATGGGGGCGTCGATTCCGGCCCGGTGGGCGGCGAAGGCTCGAGGTTCTCCGGGTGGCGTGGTCCGCGAAGGTCGCCTTCGGGGAATCTGACGCCGCGTTCTCGGCCTTGGCGGTGCGGAGCGTGTCGAGGTTGATGCCCTGAAGGTGTCCTTCGCGGCGTCAGTTTCCCTCAAGGGCGCCTTCGGGGCATGCGGTCCGGAGCAGGGCAGGGCCGTGGGGCCGCATCCGTGGCATTCACGCCCAGGAAGGCTCCCTTTTCGGGGCATGAGCGCGGAAACGAGAGCGCGAGCTGCGAAATCCCGGCGTCTGCTCTCAAAAGCACCTTCAGGGCGTCCGTCGCCGCGTTCTCGGCTTTCGCAGCGCGGAGCATGGCGCTGCTGATGCTCTGAAGGTCGCCTTCGGGGAGTCCGACGCCGCGTTCTCGGCCTTGGCGGCGCGGAGCGTGTCGAGGTTGATGCTCTGAAGGTGTCCTTCGCGGCGTCAGTTTCCCGCAAGGGCGCCTTCGGGGCATGCGGTCCGGAGCAGGGCAGGGCCGTGGGCCGCATCCGTGGCATTCACGCCCAGGAAGGCCCGCTTTTCGGGGCATGAGCGCGGAAACGAGAGCGCGAGCTGCGAAATCCCGGCGTCTGCTCTCAAAAGCACCTTCAGGGCGTCCCCCTCCGCGTTCTCGGCCCTCGCAGCGCGGAGCAAGGCGCTGCTGATTCCCCGAAGGGCGCCTTCGGGGAATCTGACGCCACAATCTCGCCCCTCGCGGCATACGACACAGCCACGCCCATGCCCTGAAGGCGCCCCTCGCGGCCTCAGATCCCCTCAATGCCTCCTTCGGGGCATGAACAGCCCGGCCACGCGAGCTAACCCAGGGCGGCGCGCAGGCGGCGGTCCCGTTCCGCGGGGGTCTGGCGCGGGCAGCTTACGCACTTCTGCCCGCCGGGGATTTCGTAGATCAGGCAACAGGAAGCGCGCCGCACCGCGTGCGAGCGGCCCACGGCGGCGTACCGGGGTCGCGGCATGCGCGGGCCGATGCCGTCGGCGATCCGCCCGGCGAGTTCCATCGCGGCGGCCGGGTCGCCCGCGGCCGAACCGGCCCACAGCAGGCGGTTCGCGATCGAATCGGCGGCGATCGCCCAGAAGGCGGGCTCTCCCGCGCCCGCGATCGGGGCGGCGGCCGCGATCACCTCGGCGAGCGCGTCGCCGAGTGCCGCGCCCACCGTTTCCGGGGAGCCGCCGAGCGCGCGGGCCGAGCGCGCGCCCGCGTACCTGCCGTCGGGGTGCACGTCGAGCGTGACGGCCCCGAGCGCGGGGTCCAGCGCGGCACCGGCGAGCACCAGCGATTCCAGCGCGGGCGCGACCAGGACCGACGAAGCCGAGTACCAGCGCACGGTGCCCAGCGTCCGCACCGGCGAGCGCCCGTACATCCGGCGTGCGGTGTCCAGGTCCTCCCGCAGCCAGTCCTCGGTCGCGAGCGCGGTGGCGGGCACCGGCATCAGGCCGGCGACGCTGCCGGCGTGGTGCGGCATCCGTGCCGCCACCTTCGCGTAGATGTCTTCGGTCCTCACCCGTTCAGCCTACGAGGCCGGTAGACCGAAACCACGAAAGACGCCGTGACGCCGAGTGGTTCCCGCACCGCGGCGATGCGTTCGGCGAGCCCGTCCCGGTGCAGGTGGAACGCGTTCGGGCCCATGCCGACGGCTTGGCGGACCTCGTCGGGGGACAACGTCAGCGCACGGCTCACGGTCGTCCTTCCGGCGAGTTCGAACCGCTCGGCAAGGGTCGCGTCGAGGCGGTCCTGCTTGCCTTCACCGACGTCGAGCAGCCCGACGGCGGCACGCAGTTCCGCCAGGTGCGCCTCATCGGGTGACGCGACGACGAGCAGACCACCGGGCGCCAGCACTCGCCGGAATTCCGCGGGGTTGCGCGGCGCGAACACGTTCAGCACCACGTCGGCGACGCCGTCGGCGACCGGCCACGGCTCCCACAGGTTCCACACCGCGGCGCCGATCCGCGGGTGTGCGCGAGCCGCGCGGCGCAGCGCCATCGCCGAGACGTCCAATGCGAGACCCGTCGAACCCGGCGCCGCGTCGAGGACTTTCGCCAGGTAGTAGCCGGTTCCCGCGCCCGCGTCGACGATCAGGCCCGGCGCGGCGGCCACCCGGGCGATCTCCTCCGCGAGCGGCGCGTAGTGCCCGGCGTCGAGGAAGGCGACGCGGGCCGCCACCATCTCCGCGGTGTCGGCCGTGCCGCTGGGGATCTTCGCGGTCAGCAGGTTCACGTAACCCTGTCTGGCGAGATCGAACGAGTGCCCGGCGGAACAGCGCAGAACGCGGCCGAGAAGCCCGAACGGGGTACCGCAGACGGGGCAGCGCAGCGCCGCGACGACCGCGTCCGGCAGTGCACCGCTGTCGGTCCTTGGCGCGTCCATGGTGGTATTCGACCATGACGTTTCGTAAACGGACACCACACCCCGGGTGCCGGGAAACGCGCTCGTAACATCGGCGCACCCGGGGTTCACAGTCTCGAAACCTCGGAAGTCATCCGGTGCAACACGGTTTTCCGATGCTTTCCCTCCATCTGGAGTTCGCCGACACCCAATGGAGGAAACGTGGAAGGGAACACGGCCTGGTTGCTGACCAGTGCCGCCCTGGTGCTGTTGATGACACCCGGGCTGGCGTTCTTCTACGGGGGCATGGTCCGCGCGAAGAGCGTGCTCAACATGCTCATGATGAGCTTCGGCGCGATGGGCCTGATCGGTGTGCTGTGGGTGGTCTTCGGCTACTCGATGGCGTTCGGCGACGACGTCGGCGGCGGCCTGCTCGGCAATCCCGGCGAGGCGATCGGACTGTCCGGGCTGATGGGCGGAGACACGCTCAGCGGCACCGGGTTCGTCGCGTTCCAGGCGATGTTCGCGGTGATCACGGTCGCGCTGATCTCCGGCGCGGTCGCGGACCGGGTGCGGTTCGGCGCCTGGATGGTGTTCGCCGGGATCTGGGCCGTGGTGGTGTACTTCCCGGTCGCGCACTGGGTCTTCGCCTTCGACGCGAAGGACGCGGAAACCGGAGAGGTCACCAAGGTCGGCGGCTGGATCGCCAACAAGCTCGGCGCGCTCGACTTCGCGGGCGGCACCGCGGTGCACATCAACGCCGGTGCCGCGGCCCTCGCGCTGGTGCTGGTGCTCGGCAAGCGCGCCGGCTGGCCGAAGGAGCCGATGAAACCGCACAACCTGCCGTTCGTGATGCTCGGCGCCGGTCTGCTGTGGTTCGGCTGGTTCGGCTTCAACGCTGGCTCGGCGCTCAAGGCCGACAACACCGCGGGCGTCGCGTTCATCAACACCTTCACCGCGACCGCGGTCGCGATGCTCGCCTGGCTGCTCGTGGAGCGCATCCGCGACGGCCACGCGACGAGCCTCGGCGCGGCATCCGGCGTGGTCGCCGGTCTCGTCGCGATCACCCCGGCTTGCGCGTTCGTGGACACCTGGGGCGCGCTCGCGATCGGTGTCGTCGCCGGTGCGCTGTGCGCGCTCGCGGTCGGCCTCAAGTACCGCCTCGGCTACGACGACTCGCTCGACGTCGTCGGCGTGCATCTCGTCGGCGGGATCACCGGCACCCTGATGCTCGGGCTGGTGGCCACCGGCGGCGTCAAGGAGGGCACCCCGGACGGGCTCTTCTACGGCGGCGGCCTCTCCCAGCTCGGCAAGCAGGCGATCGCCGCGGTGGCGGTGCTGGCCTATTCGTTCGTGCTGGCGCTGGTCATCGGCTTCCTGATCAAGAAGACGATGGGCTTCCGGGTGACCACGGAGGACGAGGTCACCGGTATCGACGAGGCTGAGCACGCGGAGACGGCCTACGAGTTCGGCGGCAGCCGCGGCGGTCGTGCGACGAACAGCTCCGGGCTCGCCGGGACCGCGAAGAAGCTCGAGGGGAGCAAGGCATGAAACTCATCACCGCGATCGTCAAACCGTTCACCCTTGACGACATCAGGACCGCGCTCGAACAACTCGGCGTGCTCGGCATGACCGTCAGCGAGGTGCAGGGCTACGGGCGGCAGAAGGGGCACACCGAGGTCTACCGCGGCGCGGAGTACTCGGTGGACTTCGTGGCCAAGCTCAGGGTCGAGGTCGTCACCGACGACCCGAACGTGGAGAAGGTCATCGACGCGATCGTCACCGCGGCGCACACCGGCAAGATCGGCGACGGCAAGGTGTGGGTGACCCCGGTGGACACGGTGCTGCGGGTGCGGACCGGGGAGCGCGGCACGGACGCGCTGTAGAGATGCCGACGGGGGAGCTGGTCAAGGCGGTCGACAGGCTGCTGGAGGGCCGTCACGGGCGGCTCGGCGCCGCCGCGCTGCGGGCGGCCTTGGTGGACCTGTACGAGTTCTGGCTCGGGAAGGGGGCCGCGGCGGCGGGTGTCGACCTCGCCGAACCCGGTGTCGCGCTGGTCGCCGTCGGCGGCCTCGGCCGCCGCGAGCTGGTCCCGTTCTCCGATCTCGACCTGGTGCTGGTGCACGACGGCAACCCGGACGTGGCCAAGATCGCGGACGCGCTGTGGTACCCGCTGTGGGACGCGCGCGTCGGCCTCGACCACGCGGTGCGCACGCCGGGCGAGGCGCTGAAGGTCGCCGACGAGGACCTGCGCACGGCGGTCGGGCTGCTCGACGCGCGGCACATCGCGGGGCAGCCCGCGCTGACCGGACGGCTGGCCGCCGCCGCGCGCGACCAGTGGCGGCGGACCGCGCGCAAACGGCTGCCCGAGCTGGCCGAGTCGGCGAAGGCGCGCTGGCAGCGCAGCGGCGAGATCGCGCAATCCGCCGAACCCGATCTCAAGCACGGCAGGGGCGGGTTGCGCGATTTCGGCATCCTCGAAGCGCTCGCACTGGCCCAGCTCACCGCGCGGCCGAACGAGGAACTGGCCGACGCGAAGCGCCTGCTGCTCGACGTCCGCACGGAACTGCGCCGCGAGCTGCACCGCGATCGGGACGTATTGAGCGCGCCGGACGCCGAGCTGGTCGCGGCCGAGCTGGGCTTCGGCGACCGCTTCACCTTGGCGCGCAAGCTTTCGGGTGCGGGCAGGGCGGTCAGCTACGCCGTCGACGTCGCGCTGAGGTCCACTGTGGATGATCGGCCGAGGTCCCGGTTCGGGCGGAAGCCCAGCCGCACCCCGCTCGCCGACGGAGTCGTCCTGCACGGCAACGAGGTCGCGCTCGCCCGCGACGCCGTGCCGGCGCGGGATCCCGGCCTGCTGCTGCGCGTCGCCGCGGCCTCCGCGCGGTCGGGGAGGCCGATCGCGCACGGCACCCTGCGCACGCTCGCCGACTCCGCGCCCGAACTGCGGGAGCCGTGGCCTGTGGAAGCGCGTGAAGCGCTCACCGAACTGCTCGGTGCGGGGGAGGGCCTCGTCGACGCGGTGGAGGCGCTCGACCGGACCGGGCTGTGGGCGCGGCTGTTCCCGGAGTGGGGTGCGGTGCGGGACCTGCCGCCGCGCTCGCCGGTGCACGCATGGACCGTCGACCGGCACCTCGTGCGGACGTGCGTCGAAGCCGCCAAGCTCACCACCACCGTGGCCAGGCCGGACCTGCTGCTGCTCGGCGCGCTGCTGCACGACATCGGCAAGGGCCGCGAGGCGGACCACTCCCAACTCGGCGCCGCCATCTCGGCACAGGTCGCCGCCAGGATCGGACTGTCCACATCGGACGTCTCGGTGGTGTCGGAGCTGGTGCGCCACCACCTGCTGCTGCCGCACACCGCGACCAGGCGTGACATCGGCGAGGCGGCCACGGTGGCGCGGATCGTCAAGACCGTCGGCAGCGATCCGGTGCTGCTGGAGCTGCTGCAGGCGCTCACCGAGGCGGATTCGCTCGCCACCGGACCCGGCGTGTGGACCGACTGGAAGGCGGGGCTGGTCGCCACGCTCGTCGCGCGGTGCACGGAAATGATGCAGGGCAAGGGGTTCAGCGTCCCGGAACCGCTCGAACCGCGCTACCGGGAGCTGGTGGCCAGTGCCGTCGCATCCGGGCGCGGCGAGGTGCTGGTCAGCTCGGCGGGCAAGGTCGCCACCGTGGTCCTCGCCGTGCCCGCCGGTGCCGAACTGCTCGCGCCCGCGGCCGGGGTGCTCGCGCTGCATTCGCTCGAGGTGCACACCGCCGTGCTGCGCGGCCACGACGGCGGCAGGGCAGGCATCTTCACGGCCTCGCCGAAGTTCGGCTCGCTGCCGGACACCACGCTGCTGCGCGAGCAGTTCGGCCGGGCCGTCGGGGGCGCGCTCGCGCTCACCCAGAAGCTCGCCGCCAAGGAACGGGACTACTTCTCGGCGACCGCCGTCAAGACCACGCCGAGGGTCCTGTGGTTCGACGACGAGACGAGCGGATCGCACACCGTGGTGCTCGAACTGCGCGCCGCGGACCGGATCGGGTTGCTGTACCGGGTCGCCGGCGCGTTCCGGCGGTGCGCGGTGGAAGTCAGGTGGGCCAAGGTCGCCACGCTCGGCGGCGTGGTCGTCGACTCGTTCGCGATCGCCCCGCGTGACGGCAGGCTCGACCGGGAGTGGCGGCAGAAGGTGGAAACCGAGGTCCGCGAGGCGGCTTCCTGACCGCCACGGGGTGTCCTCCCGCGCCCGCGGGCAGTGCGGCAGTATCGTGCCGGTAGTTCTCCGGCGGTGCGATTCGAAGGGCGGTGGCGGTGGACGACACGGACCGCCCGGCCCTCCCGCTGACCATCGCCGCCGCGCATTTCGCGGCCTGCGCGGAAGAACTCGCGTCCGGAGCCCGCGACGCGGGGGTGGGCAACGCCGCCGACCTTGCCGAGATCGTCGAGCGCCTGCTCTCCGGGCAGCGCGACATCTCGCGCGCGCTCGTGCGGCTGTCCGCGCTCGTCCGTGCCGGGCACGACACCGGAAAGCTCGCCGCCGTCCCGTCCGCCGAGCTGATCGCGCTCGCCGAGGTGCTGCGCGCCGCGGGCAGCGCGGCGGGCTACTCGGCGGAGGCGCTCGCGGAATGCGGGCCCGCGCTGGACGTATTGGTCCATTCGACCGACGAAGACACCCGTTTGTAGCTGCGTGCGCGTCCTTCCGCGCGGCTAACCTGGATCGATGCGGGCGATGTGGAAGGGAACCATCGGGCTCGGGAGCTTCGGCATCCCGGTGCGGGCGTACAGCGCGATCGAGGAACGCGGTGTCGCGCTCCACCAGGTCCACGAATCCGACGGCGGCCGGATCCGGCTCAAGCGGGTGTGCGAGGTCGACGGCGCCGAAGTGGACGGCGACGCGACCGCGAAGGGATTCGCACTGCCCGGCGGGGACGTCGTGGTGCTCAGCGAGGCCGATCTCGCCTCGCTTCCGTTGCCCACGGCCAGTTCCATCGAGATCTCCGCGTTCGCCCCGCTGGAGCAGATCGACCCGCTGCACTTCGCGCGCGGCTACTTCCTCGAACCCGAGATCGCGTCGACCCGGCCGTACGTGCTGCTCAGCGAGGCGATGCAGCAGTCGGGGAAGGTCGCGGTGGTGCGCGTGGCCCTGCGGCAGCGCGAGACGCTCGCGGTGCTGCGCGTGCGCGACCAGGTGATCGTGCTCCAGACGATGCTGTGGCCGGACGAGATCCGCACGCCGGACTTCCCGTTCCAGCACACCGAGGCCGACGTGCGCGCCGACGAGGTCCGCACCGCGGTCGGGTTCATCGAGAACCTCGCCGGTGACTTCGAACCGGCCAGGTACGCCGACCGGTCGCGCGCCGCGCTGGAAGCACTGATCGAAGCGAAGGCCGAGGGCAACGAAGTCGTCCAGCCGACCGCCGCGGAGCAGGACGCCGGGGTCGTCGCGCTGCTGGCCGCGCTGCGCGAAACCGCCGAAGAGCCCGCCGTGCGGCGGGCGAAGGCCGCCGCGCGCAAGGCCGCCGCGGCGAAAGCGGCCGCGACCAGGGCGGCGCGCCGCGCCGAGACGGCCGCGCGGGTGACTGAGTAGTTCCACCCACCCCGGGTTGGGGGTGTTCACGCTGCCGCTGCGCCCGGTGGCGCGGCATGCTGGTGCCCGGCACCGTGAGTAGCTCGCCAGCCCGCCCGGCACCTGGGGGTTTGGGCGGTGTGGCGTGGACTTCTCCCGGTCTCCGGCGGGGTGGCTCGACGAGGGGACGAGCCACCCCGCCGGGCTCTTCGCTGACCTTGGGGTAACTTCGGGACGGATTCGCCTGCGCGGCACCTTCGCCTTGTGCGGCAACGGAAACGGCGCGCACATCGTGCCAAACGGCCCCCGGGAATCACACGAACTCGACCGTTCGTTCGCCAAGGGGAGCCCTTGATTCACCATTACCGCCCACCCCCGACAGTTCCCGCCGGGCCGCGGCGTGACCACCGAGTCGCGACCGGGCCAGGCGTACGCGTTCCTGGCGGCGCGCAACGCCCGCTTCGCGTCGCCGACCCCAGGTGGACGGCCACCTCCTCGGCCGCGAGCCGTGCGTCGATCCCGCGTCCGATCCCGGTACCCGCACCGGGGGCGCGGTGGTGCGGCTACCCTCGGAGGAAGCCGGACCGGGCCAGCCCGCGCACCGGCGGAGCAACCACGACCAGCTGGAGCGTGCACACCCGTGTTCGACACCCTCTCCGATCGGCTCACGTCCGTCCTGCAGAACCTGCGGGGCAAGGGCAAGCTGTCCGACGCCGACATCGACGCCACCGCGCGCGAGATCCGCATCGCGCTGCTGGAGGCGGACGTGGCGTTGCCCGTGGTCCGCGCCTTCATCGGACGGGTCAAGGAACGCGCCAAGGGCGCCGAGGTCTCCGCGGCCCTCAACCCGGCGCAACAGGTCATCAAGATCGTCAACGAGGAGCTCGTCGCGATCCTCGGCGGCGAGACCCGCAGGCTGAACCTGGCGAAGAACCCGCCGACCGTGATCATGCTCGCCGGTCTGCAGGGCGCCGGTAAGACCACCCTCGCGGGCAAGCTCGCGATGTGGCTCAAGAAGCAGGGCCACGCGCCGATGCTCGTCGCCTGCGACCTCCAGCGCCCGAACGCGGTCACCCAGCTCCAGATCGTCGGCGAGCGCGCGGGCGTGGTCACCTTCGCGCCCGAGCCGGGCAACGGCGTCGGCGACCCCGTCGACGTCGCGCGCCGCGGTATCGAAGAGGCCCGCCGCGCCCAGCACGACGTGGTCGTCGTCGACACCGCCGGCCGTCTCGGCGTCGACGAAGAGCTGATGAAGCAGGCCGCGGACATCCGCGACGCGGTGCGGCCGGAAGAGACCCTGTTCGTCGTCGACGCGATGATCGGCCAGGACGCGGTGACCACCGCGGAGGCATTCCGCGACGGCGTCGGCTTCACCGGCGTGGTGCTGACCAAGCTCGACGGTGACGCCCGCGGTGGTGCCGCGCTGTCCGTCCGCGAGGTCACCGGCCAGCCGATCCTGTTCGCGTCCAACGGCGAGAAGCTCGAAGACTTCGACGTCTTCCACCCCGACCGGATGGCCAGCCGCATCCTCGGCATGGGCGACATGCT
This sequence comes from Amycolatopsis minnesotensis, assembly GCF_039529815.1. Lineage (NCBI taxonomy): Bacteria > Bacillati > Actinomycetota > Actinomycetes > Pseudonocardiales > Pseudonocardiaceae > Amycolatopsis > Amycolatopsis minnesotensis. Next base: position 91,620 of record NZ_BAAANN010000028.1, read on the forward strand.
GAGCCTGATCGAGCAGGCCGAGCAGGCCTTCGACCAGGACCAGGCGGAGCAGGCCGCGCAGAAGCTCACCAGCGGGCAGCTCACGCTGGAGGACTTCCTGGAGCAGATGCTCGCGGTGCGCAAGATGGGCCCGATCGGCAACCTGCTCGGCATGCTGCCCGGCGCCGGCCAGATGAAGGACCAGATCGCCGCCGTCGACGACAAGCAGCTCGACCGGCTGCAGGCGATCATCCGCGGTATGACCCCGGCCGAGCGCGCCGATCCGAAGCTCATCAACGGGTCGCGGCGGCTGCGCATCGCCAACGGTTCCGGTGTCGCCGTCCGCGAGGTCAACGACCTGGTGAACCGCTTCTTCGAAGCGCGCAAGATGATGTCGCAGATGGCGGGCCGCTTCGGGTTCGGCGGCGGTGGCGGCGGCAGCAAGAGCCGCAAGGGCAAGAAGGGGAAGAAGGGCAAGGGGCGCGGCCCCACGCCCCCCAAGGTGCGCGGTGGCATGCCGGGCGGCATGCCGATGCTGCCCCCCGGCGGGATGCCGCAGGGAGGTGGCGGCGGGATGCCCGACCTGTCCCAGCTCGGCGGCGGGCTCAACGACGTGCCAGGGTTCGACCCGTCGAAGTTCAAACTGCCGCCGAAGAAGAACAAGTAGCCGATGGACCTGCACCTGCGCGGGGTCGTGCTGCCCGGCGGGGACGAGCGCGACCTCTGGGTCAGTGGCGGGGTCGTCACCGCGGAGCCGGTGCCTGGAGCGTCCGAAGTGGACGGTGGGTTCCTGGTGCCGGGCCTCGTCGACGCGCACTGCCACCCCGGGATCGGCGTGCACGGCCCGACCTCGCTCGAAGAGGCCGCCGGACAGGCGGAGACCGATCGCGACGCGGGCACCCTGCTGATCCGGGACTGCGGCGTGCCGATCGACAACCGGCCGCTGCAGCAGCGCGCCGACCTGCCGAGGATCATCCGCGCGGGCAGGCACCTCGCGCTGGCGAAGCGCTACATCCCCGGCCTCGGCATCGAACTCGACGATCCGTCGCAGCTCCCCGCCGCGGTGGCCGAACAGGCGGCCGACGGCGACGGCTGGGTCAAGCTCGTCGGCGACTGGATCGACCGCGGCATCGGCGATCTCGCGCCGCTGTGGCCGGACGACGTGCTGGCCGAAGCGATCGCCGTCGCCCACGACGCGGGTGCGCGCGTGACCGCGCACGTGTTCGGCGAGGACGCGCTGCCCGGGCTCATCGACGCCGGGATCGACTGCCTCGAACACGGCACCGGCCTGTCCGCGGACCAGATCGACGACCTCGCCCGCCGCCGCGTCGCGCTGGTGCCGACGTTGATCAACATCGAGAACTTCCCCGGGATCGCGGACAGCGCGAAGAAGTACCCGGTCTACGCGGCGCACATGCGGGCACTGCACGCCCGCGTCGGCGAGACGGTCTCGAACGCGATCGAAGCCGGCGTCGAGGTGTACGCGGGTAGCGACGCGGGCGGCATGGTCGAGCACGGCAGGCTCGTGGACGAGATCGACGCGTTGCGCGGCGCGGGGATGAGCGCGGAGCAGGCACTTGGCGCGGCGTCGTGGTCCGCGCGAAACTGGCTCGGCGCCGCCGGGATCGAGCCGGGCGAGTCCGCGGACTTCCTGGTGTACTACCAAGATCCGCGTCGCCATCCGGAGGTGCTCCGCTCACCGGCGCACATCGTGTTGCGCGGGCGGCTGGTCCGCTGACCCGCCTGCCCGCGTCGTCGGCGTGCCACCTAACGTGACATCGGGCGATCGCGGTGGAGGTTCGGTGGACGAGGGGCAGGAACCTCCGGCTCGTGCCGCCCTCGTACTCGGCGCGCACTGGGGATTTCTCGCGTTCTTCGGCGGTCTGGGCGGCTACTACCTCGTCACGATCCTGCTCGCGATCCTGATGCCGGGCGAGTTCGGCGGGTTCGACCCGACCGACCTCCCGGACGGGGGGCCGCTCGTCCTGCTCGCGTTCCTGCCCACCCTCGTGCTCGGCCTCGGGCCCGCGATCGGGTCCTGGCTGTGGGGCCGCGGCCTCCGCGCCGAGTTCGGCGTGCTGCCCACTCTCCGCGATCTCAAGGTCGGGCTCGCCTGCGGCGTGGTCGCGCTCGTCGCCGGGTACCTCGCGAGCCTCGTGCTGCTGTCCTTCGACGGGGACGGGCGAGGCCAGGACGACCCGGTGACCGAGCTCGGTGACGGCAGCGCGCTCGGCTGGCGCGTGCTCGCGGCGGTGATTGTCGTCTTCGCCGCCCCGCTCGGTGAGGAGCTGCTCATCCGAGGTGCGCTGTGGAACGCGCTGGCGCGCTACCGCATCCCGGAATGGACCGTGGTGGTGCTCACCGCGGTGGTGTTCGCGCAGCTCCACGGCGAGCCGGACCGTACAGTCGTGCTGCTGGTACAGGGCGTCGCGATCGGGATGGCGCGCTCGGTCACCGGGCGGTGCGGCGCGAGCCTCGTCGCGCACGCGGCGAACAACCTGCCGCCCGCGGTGTTGCTGTTCGTCGGTGGCTGAGCCACGGTGAGTGGCGACGTTCTAGGCTTCCGGTGAGAAGTTTGCGAGAAGCTGGAGCCGCTATCGGAGGATCGGCGTGACCACATCACGGCCAAAGGAGCCGATCGCCGGGCTCGGCGATGACCCCCCGGATCCGCCAGGAGGGCGGCCGGCCCCTCGCTGGGGCTTCGGCGCGTTCTTGCTCGTCGAGGCCGTCCTGCTGGCGTCGGCGGCCTTCGTCAGCGTGCTGATCGCGCCACCGGCGGGCGACCCGCTGCCAGTGCGCGACGTGCTGATCGGCACCATCGCGCCGACCGTCATCGCCGCGGCGACCGCCGTGCTCATCACCTACCTGCGCGGCAACGGCCCCTTCGCCGACCTGAACCTGTCCTGGCACTGGCCGGACGTGAAGGCAGGCCTGAAGTTCGGCGTCCTCGGCCTCGTGTTCACCACCGTCGGCGCGTTCGTCTGGACCCAGGTCGTCGGGGAGAACAACGCCACGTCGGCGATCAGCGCGCTGGTCGAGAACCGGCCGATGTCGGTGTCCGCGGCCGTGATCATGTTCCTCTACGTGTGGCTGCTCGGGCCCGTCTGCGAGGAGCTGATCTACCGCGGCCTGCTGTGGAAGGCCGTCGAACGGCTCCAGTGGGGCAACGAGCGCTACGGGCGGCTCGCCGCGTTCCTGATCTCGACAGCCGTCTTCGCGGTGAGCCACCTCGAACCGCTGCGCACCACGCTGCTGCTGGTCATCGCGATCCCGATCGGGCTGGCGCGGCTGTCCACCGGGCGGTTGCTGAGCAGCGTCGTCGCGCACCAGATGAACAACTTCCTCCCCGCGCTCGCCATTCTCCTCACCGCGCTCAACGTGATGAAGTTCTGACGACCGGGTGAAATCGGCGACCGGGGCGTCTGGCACAATGGTCGCTTGCCTGCCTCGGCCGGACCCTCTCACCGCGCCCGGGGCTACGAACCTGACCTACGGCCCTCGCTTTCGGGATCCCCACTCCGTTCGCGCGGCCGAACCTCGCACCAGAGAGAACTGAGGAGTACCCACACCCGTGGCCGTCAAGATCAAGCTGCAGCGCCTCGGCAAGATCCGTGCGCCGTACTACCGCATCATCGTCGCCGACGCGCGTACCCGCAGGGACGGCAAGGCCATCGAGACGATCGGCAAGTACCACCCCAAGGAAGAGCCGAGCTTCATCGAGGTCGACTCCGACCGCGCCCAGCACTGGCTCAAGGTCGGCGCCCTGCCCACCGAGCCCGTCCAGCGGATCCTCGAGATCACCGGTGACTGGCAGAAGTTCAAGGGCCTGCCCGGCGCCGAAGGCACCCTGAAGGTCGCCGAGCCGAAGCCGTCCAAGCAGGACCTGTTCAACGCCGCGCTGGCCGCCGCGGGCGAGGAGCCCTCGACCGAGGCCACCACGCCGAAGAAGAAGTCCGCCAAGAAGGCCGACACCGACAAGGCCGATTCTTCCGCGGCCAAGGCTGACGAGGGCGAGAAGGCCGAAGCGTGAGCTTCCTTGCCGACTCTCTCGAGCACCTGGTTCGCGGGATCGTCGACAACCCGGACGACGTCCGCGTCGACCTGATCACCACCCGCCGCGGCCGCACCCTCGAGGTGCACGTGCACCCGGACGACCTCGGCAAGGTGATCGGCCGCGGTGGCCGCACCGCCACCGCACTGCGCACCGTCATGGGCGGTATCGGTGGCCGCGGCGTCCGGGTGGACGTCGTCGACACCGACCGCTGATCGCGTTCCGATGGAGGTAGTGGTCGGACGCGTCGCCAAGGCGCACGGCATCACCGGCGAACTCGCCGTCGACGTGCGCACCGATTCGCCGGAGCAGCGCTTCGCGATCGGGGCGGCGGTGGTGACCCGGCTCCGCGACGGCAGCACGCGCGAACTCACCGTGGCAGCCGCCCGCCAGCACAGCGGGCGGCTGCTCGTGCGTTTCGAGCAGGTCGTGACCAGGGACGTCGCCGAGACGCTCCGGGGCGCGCTGCTGCTCGGCGACACCGGCGACCTGCCGCCGACGGACGATCCGGACGAGTTCTACGACCACCAGCTCGAGGGCCTGCGCGCGGAACTGGGCGACGGCACCGTCGTCGGCAAGGTGCTCGAGGTGGTGCACTCACCCGGCGGCGAGCTGCTCTCGCTGGACCGCGACGGCGAAACGGTGCTCGTGCCGTTCGTGCGCGCGATCGTCCCGCTGGTCGACATCGACGGCGGCAAGGTCGTGCTCGACCCGCCGGACGGCCTGCTCGACGGGAACTTCGAGTGAAGATCGACGTCGTCACGATCTTCCCCGAGTACCTCGACCCGCTGCGCGCGGCGCTGCTCGGGCGCGCCATCGACCGCGGCCTGATCGAGGTCGGCGTGCACGACCTGCGGAACTGGACGCACGACGTGCACCGCGCCGTGGACGACGCACCCTACGGCGGCGGGCCCGGCATGGTGATGAAGCCCCAGATCTGGGGCCCCGCGCTCGACGAGGTGTGCGGCGAGCGCGCGCGGCTCGTGGTGCCCACCCCGGCCGGGAAGCCGTTCACCCAGGCCCTCGCGCACGAGTACGCGGCCGAGGAGCACCTGGTGTTCGCCTGCGGCCGCTACGAGGGCATCGACCAGCGCGTGATCGACGACGCGGCGCGCCGGATGCCCGTCGACGAGGTCTCCATCGGGGACTACGTGCTCGTCGGCGGGGAGGCCGCCGTGCTGGTCGTGGTGGAGGCCGTCGTGCGGCTGCTGCCCGGTGTGCTCGGCAACCCGGTGTCCGCCGAGCAGGACTCGTTCTCCGACGGCCTGCTCGAAGGCCCCAGCTACACCCGGCCCGAGGTGTGGCGGGACCTCGCCGTCCCCGAGGTCCTGCGCTCGGGCAACCACAGGCTGATCGACCGCTGGCGCCGGGACAGGGCGCTGGAGCGCACGGCCGAGCGCAGGCCGGACCTGCTCGACGCGCTGCCGGAAGGCAGTCTCGACAAGGCGGACGAAGCGGTGCTGGCCACGCTGCGCGAGCGGTCCTGAGGGCCGCCGCGTCACGGCCACCGGCCGTCTGCCATACTATTTCGGTTGGCGCGTGCGGACCAGCCCGCCATACCAGCCCCCGGGTCGATCGCAGGAGAAGTACGGCGCGCCCGGAAGTACGTAAGCCACACGAAGACGAGGACGGACCCCGATGAACACCCTGGACGCCCTGGACGCTCAGTCGCTGCGTTCCGACATCCCGGACTTCCGGCCGGGCGACACGCTGAAGGTGCACGTCCGCGTCATCGAGGGCAACCGCGAGCGCAACCAGATCTTCCAGGGCGTCGTGATCCGCCGCCAGGGCGGCGGCGTGCGCGAGACCTTCACCGTGCGCAAGGTGTCCTTCGGCGTCGGCGTGGAGCGCACCTTCCCGGTGCACACCCCGAACATCGCGAAGATCGAGGTCTTCAAGCGCGGCGACGTGCGGCGCGCGAAGCTGTACTACCTCCGGGACCTGCGCGGCAAGGCGGCCAAGATCAAGGAGCGTCGCGAGGCGCCCCGCGAAACGACCTCTGCCTCCTGAGTAGTCCTCCGGTTACCGTAGCCTGGCGACGTGGTCGAACCTGTGTCCCAACACGCTGCCGAGGATGAGCCCGACCGTTCCGAGTCCGATCAGGCGGATCAGCCCGCCGGTCACTCGCGGGGGCGCAAGGGCAAGCGGCGCAAGCCGAAGAAGCAGCGCTCGTTCTGGGTCGAACTGCCGATCCTGATCGTCGTCGCACTCGTGCTGGCGTTCGTCTTCCAGCAGTTCTTCGCGAAGGTGTACACTATCCCGTCGGGCTCGATGGAGAGCACGCTGCACGGGTGCCCCGGCTGCTACGGCGACAAGATCCTGGTCGACAAGATCGTCTACGACTTCACCGAGCCGACCCCCGGCGACGTGGTCGTGTTCAAGGGTCCGGACCCCTGGGTCGAGAACGAGACGTTCCCGGAGCAGTCCTCGAACGCGTTCGTCCGGTTCCTGCAGAACATCGGTTCGGTGTTCGGCCTGGCGCCGCCCGACGAACGCGACTTCGTCAAACGGGTCATCGCGACGGCGGGCCAGACGGTCCAGTGCTGCGACGCGAACAACCACGTGATCGTGGACGGCAAGGCGCTCGACGAGCCGTACGTGCACTGGGAGTCGGAGTCCAAGAAGACCCAGGAGCCGTTCGATCCGGTGAAGGTGCCCGCGAACTCGGTGTTCGTGCTCGGTGACAACCGGAACGACTCGTGCGACTCCCGCTGCCAGGGTGGCGGCGGTGAGCGCGGCACGGTCCCCGTCGGCAACATCATCGGCAAGGCGCGGATCATCGTGCTGCCGCCGAGCCGCTGGGGTGGGGTCAGCGATCACGATCCGCAGGCCGCCGCGAAACCGGTGGCCGTGGCGGAGGGCCTCAGTGCGCCGTCGTGGCAGGAAGGCATCCCGATCGGGTTCGGGGCCATCGCGGCGTGGCCCGCGCTGGCCGGCGGCCGGCGCGTCGCGTCGGGTGTCCGCAAGGTGGTCGAGCGAAGGCGATAGCTGCGTGAGTCCGGTCCGGTCCCCCAAGGTCAAGAAGCCCAAGGCACTCCCGCTCGCGCACCTGTACCGCCCGCCGCGCGCGGTGGTCCGCGGTGACAACGCGTGGAGCCTGCAGTCGGTGCTGGACCGGCGCGGCCTCGGCCCCGTCGCGGGAGTGGACGAGGCGGGGCGTGGCGCCTGCGCGGGCCCGCTCGTCGTCGCGGCCTGCATCCTGCGGCCGGGGGACGCGGCCAGGCTGCCGGAACTGACCGACTCGAAGCTGCTGACCGCGGCGGCACGCGAGCGGGTGTACGACCGGGTGCTCGCGCGCGCCGTCGACTACGCGATCGTCGTGATCCCGACCGAAGAGGTCGACGCGCTCGGTGTGCACGCGGTGAACGTGGAGGGCATGCGTCGCGCGGTCTCCGCGATGCGAACGCCGCCGGGGTACGTCCTCACGGACGGGTTCGGAGTGCCCGGCATGCCCGCGCCGAGCCTCGCGGTGATCAAGGGGGATCGCGTCGTGGCCTGCATCGCGGCGGCGTCGGTGCTGGCCAAGGTCACCAGGGACCGCATCATGACCGGCCTGCACGACGAGCACCCCGGCTACGGTTTCGACGTGCACAAGGGGTACAGCACGTCGGAGCACGTCGAGGCGCTCACCGCCAACGGGCCGAGCGCGGTGCACCGGTGGTCGTTCGTGAACGTGGCCGCCGCGGGGGTCGCGCACGGGCGCCGCGCACCTCACCGGGTCGTGTTGAGTGCGGCCGCGTTGGAGGTGGCGAGCGCGCCGTTGCGTGCCGTGGAGGACGGCTTGGGTAAGAATGGACGTTCCGCCGCACGATCGCGAGGAGGGGCGCGGATTTCATGAGCGCAGAGGATCTCGAAAAGTACGAGACGGAAATGGAGCTGTCGCTGTACCGCGAGTACCGCGACATCGTCGGCCAGTTCTCGTACGTGGTGGAGACCGAGCGTCGGTTCTACCTCGCCAACGCGGTGGACGTGCAGGTTCGTGACGGGGGCGGCGAGGTGTACTTCGAGGTCAGGATGTCCGACGCCTGGGTGTGGGACATGTACCGGCCGGCCAGGTTCGTCAAGAACGTCCGCGTGATCACCTTCAAGGACGTCAACGTCGAAGAGCTCGACAAGCCCGATCTCCGGCTCCCCGAGGACGGCCCGTTCGGCGGCTGACCCGTCCCCGTAGCACCCGGCACCGACACTCCGGTGCTCTCCTGCCCGGCACCGGGCCCGGTTGTCCACAGCACCCCACTTGTCCACAGGTGCCCCGTTGGGCCCTTGGCCTCCCGCTTCGTCCCCTGGGAGCGTGGGTCACACACGAAACGTGAGTGTGTCGACCCTGGGGGTAACCGTGGAAACCTTGACCAGACCCGAGCCAGCCGAGCACCTCCGGCTCGGCCGCGCGGGCGAAGAGCTGGCTGTCCGCCATGTCCGCTCGCTCGGGCTCGTCGTGCTGTCGCGCAACTGGCGATGCCGTGACGGCGAGCTGGACCTGGTCGCCACCGACGGTGCGCTGCTGATCGTCTTCGAGGTCAAGACCCGCTCCGGTGATGGCTTCGGCCTTCCTGCCGAGGCGGTCACCCCGGAGAAGCAGGCCAGGATCCGGCGCTGCGCCCACCGCTGGCTGCGGGAGTTCCGCGTCGGCTGGTGCCCGATCCGGTTCGACGTCATCGCGATCGTCTGGCCTGGCGGTGCCCGCCCGCGCCTGCGCCACCTGCCGGGGGCGTTCTGACATGCCGCTCGCACGCACCTGGTCGGTGGCGCTGCTCGGCATCGACGGGAAGCCCGTCGAGGTCGAGGCGGACATCGGTGGCGGGGTCCCGAAGGTGACGCTGGTCGGGCTCCCGGACGCCGGCCTGCGCGAGGCGAAGGACAGGGTCCGCTCGGCCATCCGCAACGCGGGTGAGCCGTGGCCGGACGGGAAGGTGACGCTGGGCCTGTCGCCGGCGAACCTGCCGAAGCTCGGGTCGGCCTACGACCTCGCCATCGCGGTGGCGGTGCTGGCGGCGTCGGCACGGGTGCCCGCGCTCAAGGCGCTCAACGCCGTGCTGCTGGGCGAACTCGCGCTCGACGGGAGGGTCCGGCCGGTGCGCGGGATCCTGCCGGGGCTGCTCGCCGCCCGCGCGGCCGGGATGCGGAGAGCGGTCGTACCGCGCGAGTCGCTGTTCGAGGCCGCCCTCGTCGATGGCATCGAAGCGCACGGCGCCGGGCATCTTCGCGACGTCGTCGCCTGGCTGCGCGACGAAGGGGAGCTGGCGCCGCCGTCGGAGCCGAAGGCACCGGTCGAGGTGCCCGCGCCGGATCTCGCCGACGTGGTCGGCCAGCCGGAGGCGCGCTGGGCACTGGAGGTGGCCGCCGCCGGTGGGCACAACCTGTTGCTGGCCGGGCCGCCGGGGGTCGGGAAGACCATGCTCGCCAGGAGACTGCCCGGGCTGCTGCCCGCGCTGTCCAAGGCGGAATCACTGGAGGTCACCGCGGTCCAGTCCGTCGACGGCTCGTTGTCGGCCTCCTCGCCGCTGGTGAAGGTGCCACCGTTCGTCGCGCCGCACCATTCCGTCTCCGTCGCCGCGCTGATCGGCGGTGGGAGCGGTCTCGCCGCACCCGGCCTGATCAGCAAGGCGCACCGGGGCGTTCTCTTCCTCGACGAAGCGGCCGAATTCGGTGCGCACCGCCTCGAATCCCTGCGGACCGCGCTCGAAGACGGGGAGGTGCGCATCGCCAGGCAGCGGGGATCGGTCTGCTACCCGGCGCGGTTCCAGCTCGTGCTCGCGACCAACCCGTGCCCGTGCGCGCCACCGCGGGAGACGGATTGCACGTGTTCGCCGTCCGCGCGCCGCCGCTACCTGGCAAGACTGTCGGGACCGTTACTCGATCGGGTGGATCTCCGCGTCCGGTTACGCCCCTTGACCGCGCTGAGCATGCACGAGGCGGGCTCCCCCGAACCGACGGCGGCGGTTCGCGAGCGGGTGCTCGCGGCCAGGGAGCGCGCCGCGGACCGCTGGGCGGAACGCGGCTGGCACACCAACGCCGAAGTGCCGGGGCCGGTTCTGCGGCGGGAGTTCGCGTTGCCGGGTCCGGTCACGACCTTGCTGGACCGCGGCCTCGATCGCGGTGCGGTGACCGCGCGGGGCGCGGACCGGTGCTTGCGGATCGCGTGGACTCTCGCGGATCTGGCCGGGCTCGGTCGTCCACAGGCCGAACAGGTCGCGAGCGCGCTCGAATTCCGGGATCGGAGGGCGGCGTGAGGCACCTGGAGGACAGGCCGGACCGGTTTCCCACCGGCTCCTCGCCACGGGAACGGGTGCCGGGATCCAGGGAACGGGTCATCTGGTGCGGGCGCGTAGCGGCCTCCCGGCACGCCGATTCCGTTGCGGCGGGCGATCCGTTTTCGCTTCCGCGTGTTCCCGTACCCGGTCATGCGTGGTGTGGCGCACCGGCGCGGTCCCACGGCGTCGTCTTCGCCCCGATGCCGGTCGGCCATGGTGCCGGTGCCGCCGCGGGGCCACCGGCTCCGCACGCGGTCCCGGCACCCGGCTCACCGTGGGCGCGGCTCGTGTTCGCGGGATGGGTGCCCGCGGTGGCGCCGGCGATCGCCCGCTGGCGTGGCGCGGTGCCGGCCCGGCGGGAAGGGGAGGCGGCATGACCGGGGCGGTGGACGAGGAACGGGCGGCGAGGGCGTATCTGCTGAGGGTGGCAGAGCCGCCCGCGCCTTCGCTGGGCCGGTTCGTCGAGGAGAACGGGCCCATCCAGGCCGCGGCGCTGGTGCGGGCGGGGCGGTGCCCGGCGCGGGTGCGAGAGGAGACGGCGGCCAGGAAGGATCAGGCGCTGGCCGAGCACGATCTGGCCGAGGCGAGCCGTCTCGGGGCGCGGCTGGTGATCCCCGAGGACGACGAGTGGCCGGCGTGGCCGCTGCTCGCGCTGGAGCTGGCGTCCGCACGCGGTCTCACCGGCGTCGCGCCCCCGCTGGGGCTGTGGGTCCGCGGCGACGAGCGGCTCGACGAGGCCGCGGACAAGGCGGTGTCCATCGTCGGCGCCCGCGCGGCGACGAGCTACGGGGAGCACGTGGCATCCGAGTTCGCCTACGAACTGGCGGGCCGGGGAGTCCCGATCTTTTCCGGTGCGGCATACGGCATCGACGGCGCCGCACATCGCGGCGCGCTCGCCGCCGACGGCACCACGGTGGCGGTGCTGGGGTGCGGTCTCGACGTCGGATACCCGGCGGGGCACGTCGCCCTGCTCGAACGGATCGCCGAACGGGGTCTCGTGCTCACCGAGTACCCGCCGGGCACGCCACCGGCCCGGCACCGGTTCCTGGTCAGGAACCGGCTCATCGCGGCCCTCGCCGAGGGGACGGTCGTCGTCGAGGCTGGCGCCCGCAGCGGAGCCCGCAACACCGCCGGCACGGCCGGGGCGCTGGGCAAGGTGGTCATGGCCGTGCCGGGGCCGATCGGCTCGGCGACGTCGGTCGGCTGCCACCAGCTGATCCGGGACGCGAGCGCCACGCTGGTCGCGTCGGTGGGCGATGTCGTGGAGACGATCGGCCGTTTCGGGAGCGACGCCGGTGACGCCGGGCCGCCGCGGCCCCGGCGCCCGACCGACGGCCTCGCCAAGGACGCGCTGCGCGTGCACGAGGCGCTCGGCCTGCGGAAGGGGAAGTCCGCCGAACAGATCGCCACCGAGTCGGGCATCGAGGTCGCGAAGGTGCGGGCGACGTTGCCCGCGCTGGAAATTGACGAACTCGCGGAACGGTGCGAGACCGGTTGGCGAAGGCGAAGGGAGGCTCGGTGAGACCGAAGGCTTGTTGACATGACGGCAAAAACCACTGGAAGGAGTGCCTGGGTATCGAACTGATGCCGATTACCGGGAGCGAGCAGGGCGGAGGTGTGGCGATGCTTGACCAGCGGCCGTTGATCGCGCAGCGTGATGGGTCATGTCGTCTTCCCACGGTCGCGACCGCGCGCACCGACCCGATCTCCGACGGGTCCGTGCCGCGTTGCCGCGCGCTTCGGCCGGGGTCGTCGACGACTACGAACGCCATCTGACCCTCGAACGGGGGCTGTCCGAGCACACGGTGCGGGCCTACCTCGGCGACGTGGTGCTGCTGCTGGCGTACCTGCACGGCGTGCCCACCACCGACGGCGAGGAGCCCAGCGGGGTCACCACGACGCTCGAGGACCTCGACGTGGCGGTCCTGCGGTCCTGGCTGGCCGCGCAGCACACGTCGGGCGCGGGGCGGACCACGCTCGCCCGCCGGGCGGCGGCGGCCCGCACGTTCACCGCGTGGGCGCGGCGCCGCGGCGTGCTCGAAAAGGATCCAGGGGCACGCCTGGTGGCGCCGAAACCGCACCGCAAGCTGCCCGGGGTGCTGCGGCTCGAGCAGGCTGAGGCGGCGCTCAGCGCGTCGGAAACCGGGGCGGGTGAACAGGATCCGATCGCCCTGCGCGATCACGCGCTGCTCGAACTGCTCTACGCGACCGGCGTACGGGTGTCCGAGCTGTGCGGGCTCGACCTCGACGACGTCGACTTCGAGCGGCGGGTGATCCGGGTGCTGGGCAAGGGGAACAAGGAACGCACGGTGCCGTTCGGGCAGCCGGCCGAGCGGGCGGTGCGGGCGTGGCTGACCGGCGGCAGGCGTGTGCTGGCGGTACGGCGCGAAGGGGCGGGTGGCGCGCTCTTCCTCGGTGCCCGCGGCGGGCGCGTCGACCAGCGGACGGTGCGCAGGGTGGTGCACGACGCGGTCGGTTCGGTGCCGGGGGCGACCGAAATGGGTCCGCACGGGCTGCGGCACTCGGCGGCGACCCATCTGCTCGAGGGCGGCGCCGACCTTCGCAGCGTTCAGGAGTTACTCGGTCACGCTACGCTGGCCACCACGCAGCTCTACACTCACGTGACCGTCGAGCGGCTGAAGGCTATCCATGACCGAACGCATCCCCGCGCCCGATGATCGCGGGCGAGAACCGGTGCAGGCCGGTCAGCAGCCGGTGCGCGTGGACGAGCCTGCCCGGAAGACGCCGCGCCCGCGCGACGGAGACGGCGAGCGAAGAAAACCCTACGAGCCAGGAGACCGAACTGACCCCGCCGCCGAGAACGGTCTCGCCGTGACCACCGACCTGCGGATGACCGGAACCCGCGAGCAGGGCGCGGCGCTGCCCGCGCCGGCCACGTCACGAGAATCGGGCACCGAGGTCGACGCGGCCATCCGCGCGCTGTGGCGCCAGTTCGTGGACGAACCGCAGCAGCGGATCCGCGACCGGCTGGTGCTGCACTACGCGCCGCTGGTCAAGTACGTCGCCGGCCGCGTCGGCACCGGCCTGCCGACCCACGTCGACGTCGGCGATCTCGTGCAGTCCGGCATCTTCGGCCTCGTGGACGCGATCGAGAAGTTCGACCCCGAGCGCGGGCTGCGCTTCGAGACCTACGCGATGCAGCGCATCCGCGGCGCGATCCTCGACGACCTCCGCTCGCAGGACTGGGTGCCGAGGGTGGTCCGCAGCAGGGCGCGCGAGGCGGAGCGCGCGCTGGAGCGGCTCGGCGCGCGGCTGCACCGCACGCCCACCGACGCCGAGCTCGCGGCCGAGCTGGAGATCTCCCTCGACGACCTGCGCGACCTCTACGGCCAGCTCCAGCTGACCAGCGTGGTCGCGCTCGAAGACCTCGTCGCGGTCGGCAAGGAGAGCGGCTCGCTCGTCGACACCCTGCCCGACGACGACGCGGTCGACCCGGTCGCGGCCCTGGTCGACCAGGACAACCGCCGCCAGCTCGCCGAGGCCATCGCCCAGCTCACCGAGCGCGACCGGATCGTGGTCAGCCTGTACTACTTCGAAAGCCTCACGCTCGCCGAGATCGGCAAGGTGCTGGGGGTGACCGAGTCCCGCGTCAGCCAGCTGCACACCAGGGCGGTGCTGCGCCTGCGCGCCAAGCTCGTCGAGCAAGCGGGAGTCTGACCAGGCCGGCGGGACGCCGCTCGCGCGGATACCCGGCGCGGCTCACCCGCCAGCCCGGTCACGGGCCTTCCCACGGTTTCAGCCGGATCTCGGTGTCCGTCACGAGCAGTGCCATCGGGTCGAGGTACTCCTCGCCGCGCCGGACGCCCCAGTGCAGGCACACCGCGACCGCGCATTCGGGGTGGCCCGCGATGGCGGTGCCGAGTGGCTGGCCCCGGTAGACCTGGTCGCCCGCCGCGACCGCCGGGAGGACCGGCTCGTAGGTGGTGCGGAGCCCGCCGTCGTGGTCGACCGAGACGACGCCGCGCCCGGCGACGGTGCCCGCGAACACGACCACGCCCACGTCGGCGGCGAGCACCTGCTGGCCCTCGGCCGCCGCGAGGTCGACCCCGCGGTGACCGGGGCCGTACGGGCCGGCAGGCGCCTCGAACGTCCTGGTGACCGTCGGTTCCGGTGACAGCGGCCAGGCGAACCGCGGCTCCTGGTCGGCCCCCGCGCGCAGCGGCAGCGTGAACGCGCAGGTGAACACCACGATCGCGACGACGACCCCGAGCCGTGAGGATCGCGGTCTTTCGCGGCGGTGCCTGCCTCGCCGCGGCGGCTGGTGGTGCGGGGAACGCGCTGGGAAAATGCTCATGGCTCCGCTGGCGGAGCGCACGTCGTCGGTGCTCATGGGCCCAGCGTCTCGGGCACGCGGTGCGAACGGGGTGACCGCCCGGAATCTGTGGACAACTCGGCGGTGTGGGGACAACCCACGCGTTCGAGGCCGCCGGTGCCGCCCCCTTCACGGCCTCGGCGTACACTATTCGGCGCAGCCTGTGCAAGCGGGCTGACTTCGCGTGCAGTGCATGTTCCGGGGTCTTCGCTGGTCCTTCCGTTCGAACGGACCGGTCTTCCGGAACACGGCGCCCGGCGGTCCCCGAGGTCTTGTCCCCGGGGTCCGGGCACCAGCGCCGCACCAGGGCCGCCGGTCACCTGACCGGTAGCGATAAAACCGATACGCGAGCCGGTGCGGACGCCCGGCTGGCACGACAAAGAAGAGGTTGATCTCGGCCATGGCCGTCGTCACCATGAAGCAGCTGCTCGACAGCGGCGTGCACTTCGGGCACCAGACCCGTCGGTGGAACCCGAAGATGAAGCGCTACATCCTCACCGAGCGCAACGGCATCTACATCATCGACCTGCAGCAGACGCTGACCTACATCGACCGTGCGTACGAGTTCATCAAGGAAACCGTCGCGCACGGCGGCACCATCATGTTCGTCGGTACCAAGAAGCAGGCGCAGGAGGCCATCGCGAGCGAGGCCCTCCGCGTGGGCATGCCCTACGTGAACCAGCGCTGGCTCGGCGGCATGCTGACCAACTTCCAGACGGTGCACAAGCGTCTCCAGCGCCTCAAGGAGCTCGAGTCGCAGGAGCAGACCGGCGGTTTCGTCGGGCTGACCAAGCGCGAGATCCTGACGCTGACCCGCGAGAAGGACAAGCTGGAGAAGACCCTCGGCGGTATCCGCGACATGGCGAAGGTGCCCAGCGCCGTGTGGATCGTGGACACCAAGAAGGAGCACATCGCGGTCGGCGAGGCGCGCAAGCTCAACATCCCCGTCGTCGCGATCCTCGACACCAACTGCGACCCCGATGAGGTCGACTACCCGATCCCGGGCAACGACGACGCGATCCGGTCGGCCGCGCTGCTGACCAAGGTCGTCGCCGAGGCCGCCGCCGCCGGTCTGCTCGCCCGCTCGGGCCGCAACGGCTCCGCGGCCGAGGGCGCGGACAAGCCCGAGCCGGGTGTCGCCTCCGACGAGCCGCTCGCCGAGTGGGAGATGGAGGTCCTCGCCGGTTCCGAGACCGCCGCCGGTGACGCCGAGAAGGCCGCCGAGAAGGTCGAGTCCGCTACCGAGCAGACCACCTCTGCCTGAGTGACCGCGGACGTGCGGCTCGCCCGGTGACGGGCGGGCCGCACGTCGCGAGGCTGTACCCGAACAAGTTTCCGCGCGTACCGAAGAAGGACGGACAACGCACGATGGCGAACTACACCGCCGCAGATGTGAAGCGCCTGCGCGAGCTCACCGGCGCCGGCATGATGAACTGCAAGAAGGCGCTCGAGGAGAACGAGGGCGACTTCGACAAGGCCGTAGAGTTCCTTCGCATCAAGGGTGCGAAGGACGTCGGCAAGCGCGCCGAGCGCGCCACCGCGGAAGGGCTCGTCGCCGGTGACGGCGGCGTGCTCATCGAGCTCGACTCCGAGACGGACTTCGTCGCGAAGAACGAGGAGTTCCAGCAGCTCGCCGAGAAGATCGTCGCGGTCGCCAAGGCGACCAAGACCGAGGACGTCGAGAAGCTGAAGGCCGCCGAGCTCGACGGCAAGACCGTGAACGAGGTCGTGCAGGAGCTGGCCGCCAGGATTGGCGAGAAGCTCGAACTGCGCCGGGTGGCGTCCTTCGAGGGCACCACCGAGACCTACCTGCACCGTCGCGGTGCCGGCCTGCCGCCCGCCGTCGGCGTGCTCGTCGAGTACACCGGTGACAGCGCGGACGCCGCGCGCAACGCCGCCATGCAGGTCGCCGCGCTGAAGGCGCGCTACCTCACCCGCGACGAGGTCCCGGCCGAGATCGTCGAGAACGAGCGCAACATCGCCGAGAAGACCGCCCGCGAAGAGGGCAAGCCCGAGCAGGCGATGGCGAAGATCGTCGAAGGCAAGGTCAACGCCTACTACAAGGACAACGTGCTGCTCGAGCAGCCGTCGGTGACCGACAACAAGAAGACCGTGAAAGCCCTCCTCGACGCCGCGGGCGTGACCGTCACCCGGTTCGCCCGCTTCGAGGTCGGCCAGCAGTAGGTCGCCAGCTTCACCAGCAGTAGCGCACTGTGCCCCGTCTCCGTCGGCATCGGGGACGGGGCACAGTCGCGAAAGACGACGAACGACCAACGAACTCCAACGACGCGGAGGCGGCAGAGCATGAGTGCGGAGCGACCCAGCGGCGGCTATCGGCGGGTACTGCTCAAACTCGGTGGGGAGATGTTCGGCGGGGGCGCGGTCGGGGTCGATCCCGACGTCGTGCACTCCGTCGCGGTGCAGATCGCGGACGTTGTCCGCACCGGCGTGCAGATGGCGGTGGTCATCGGCGGTGGTAACTATTTCCGCGGTGCCGAGCTTTCGCAACGCGGCATGGACCGCGACCGGGCCGACTACATGGCCATGCTCGGCACCGTGATGAACTGCCTCGCACTGCAGGACTTCCTGGAGAAGGAGGGCCTGCCGACGCGCGTGCAGAGCGCGATCACGATGGGCCAGGTCGCCGAGCCCTACATCCCGCGCCGCGCGGAACGGCACCTCGAGAAGGGCAGGGTCGTCATCTTCGCCGCCGGGGTGGGGATGCCGTACTTCTCGACCGACACCGCGGCCGCCCAGCGCGCGCTGGAGATCGGCTGCGAAGCGGTGCTGATGGCGAAGGCCGTCGACGGCGTGTACACCGCGGACCCGAAGAGCGACCCCTCCGCCGAGATGTTCCACGAGATCACGCACCGGGAGGTGCTGGAACGCGATCTGAAGGTGGCCGACGCGACCGCGTTCAGCCTCTGCATGGACAACAACATGCCGATCATCGTGTTCAACCTGCTCACCGAGGGGAACATCGCCCGCGCGGTGGGTGGTGAGAGGATCGGCACACTGGTGAGCACCCCCGCCGGTGGGCCGTCGGCCTAGACCTGCTGGGATTCACTCCAGCTGGAACAAACCACTCACTCAACGGGAGTAGCCGTGATCGACGAGACCCTCCTCGACGCAGAGGAGAAGATGGAAAAAGCGGTGTCCGTCGCGAAGGAGGACCTGGCGTCGGTGCGCACCGGCAGGGCCACTCCCAACATGTTCAACCGCATCGTCGTCGAGTACTACGGCGCGCCGACGCCGCTGAACCAGCTCGCCAGCGTGAACGTCCCCGAGGCGCGGATGGCGATCATCAAGCCGTACGACGCCACCCAGCTCAACGCCATCGAGAAGGCGATCCGCGAGTCGGACCTCGGGGTGAACCCCGGCAACGACGGCACGATCATCCGCATCGTCATCCCGCAGCTCACCGAGGAGCGGCGCAAGGAGATGGTGAAGGTCGCCAAGGGCAAGGGCGAGGACGCGAAGGTGTCGATCCGCAGCGTCCGGCGCAAGGCGAAGGAAGAACTCGACCGCATCCAGAAGGACGGCGAAGCGGGCGAGGACGACGTCGTCCGCGCCGAGAAGGAGTTGCAGAACCTCACCGACTCCTATGTCGGCCAGGTCGAAGAGCTCGTGAAGCACAAAGAAGCCGAGCTGCTCGAAGTCTGATGTCCCAGGTGAGTGACGAAGAGCGCGAGGAGGTGGCGGGTGACAGCGGACCCGCCACACCGCGTTCCGGCGAACCGGTGAAGCCGTCGGAGGCGATCCCTTGCGACGGCCCGGAGGAGAAGCCGGTGGAGAAGAAAGCCTCGCGGGCGGGCCGGAACCTCCCGGCCGCCATCGCGGTGGGTGTCGTGCTCGGCGCCGCGATCATCGTCTCGCTGCTCACCGTCCGCTACCTGTTCATCGCGATCATCGCGGCCGCGATCGCGGTGGGCACGATCGAGTTCGCCGGTGCGCTGAAGCGGGCCGCGAACATCAAGGTCGCACTGGTCCCGCTGCTCGCCGGTGGTCAGGCGATGATCTGGCTCGCCTGGCCGTTCGGCCGCGAGGGCGCGCTGACGGCGTTCGTGCTGACCGTGCTCGCCTGCCTGCTCTGGCGGCTGCCCGGGGGCACCGAGGGCTACCTGCGCGACGTCAGCGCGACCGTGTTCGCCGCGGCCTACCTGCCGCTGTTCGCGTCCTTCGCCGCGATGCTGGTGCCGCCGGAGGACGGGGCGAGCAGGGTGCTCGCCTTCATGATCGGCGTGGTCGCCTCGGACACCGGCGGGTACGCGGCCGGTGTGCTCAAGGGCAAGCACCCGATGGCGCCCTCGATCAGCCCCAAGAAGTCCTGGGAGGGCTTCGCCGGGTCGATGGTCGCCGGTCTCGTCGGTGGCGCGCTGACGCTGACACTGCTGCTCGACGGGCACGTCTGGCAGGGGTTGCTGTTCGGCGCCGCGATCGTGCTGACCGCGACGCTCGGCGACCTGGTCGAGTCGCTGATCAAGCGGGATCTCGGCATCAAGGACATGGGCACCATGTTGCCGGGGCACGGTGGCCTGATGGACCGGCTCGACTCGTTGCTGCCGTCGGCCGTGGTGTCCTGGCTGCTGTTGTCGGCTTTCGTTCCCACGCCCTGAGCGGTGCGGCTCATCGTGCGCCGGGGGCCGAGGGTCCCGTTCCTCGCCGCGGCTGGCTACGTCCTGATGGCCGCACTCGTGCCCGCGGCTAGTCGACGTACGGGTCGTCCACTTCGGCTCTCCCGTAGCCTTCTACGACCTGCGAGTGGTCGATGATCGAGAAGACGGCGCCGTCCGGGTCGGCGAGGACGGCGATCCGGCCCCACGGGGTGTCGTACGGCTGGATGACGACCGTGCCGCCGAGCATGATCGCGTGGCCCGCGGTGGCGTCGGTGCCGCGGGCGGGGGAGACCTCGAAGTAGACCATCCAGTGCGGTGGTGTGTCCGCGCGGTATTCGGGCCCCATCACGTACCGGTACAGCACGGACTCGTGGTCGAGCCGCCATTCCGCGTAGTCGATGCTGTGCGCGTCGCCGATCTGCTCCGCGGTGTAGCCGAAGAGGCGGCAGAAGAAGTGGTCCGCCGAGTTGCCGTCGTGGGTGTTGAGGTCCGCGCCGGTGAAGGTGGCCGGCATGTCGGTGCCGAACTCCCAGCTGTCCGGCGGTTGCCAGAACACCACCGGTGCGCCGGACGGGTCCAGCGCGTGCAGGATGCTGCCGCGCTCCGGGATGTCGACGGGGCCGAGCGTGGTCCGCCCGCCGAGGTGTTCGACCCATTCCGCCGCGGTCACGATGTTGCGCACGGACAGGTGCAGGATCCACCCGGGAGGCTGGCTGCTGCCCGCGCGGTAGAGCCCGCCGACGGAGATCCCGTCGTGGCTGGCGATCGAGTAACGCCCCGTCGGCGTCGCCGGATCTCTGTTGACCTGGTACTTCCACCCGAACAGGCCGCCGTAGAACTGTTCGGCCGCGGTCTCGTTCCTGCTGGCGAGCTCGACCCAACATGGGAGCCCGGCTGGCAGGACTGACACCGTCCTCGGTGATGCTACCGACATTGCTGCCCCTCCTCACGCGCCGTCGTGAGGTTGTGATCCTACGTCGAACGAGGGACGTTGATTGCTCATATGACACCGTTTGAAACACGACGGTGTCTCGCGGGTCACCGGATGTGGTCGGGTTAACGCCAGCGCGTGAGAGTCGAATATTCTTCGGGGGTGAGGAAATCCGCCCGAAGGGGCGCCGCTGGGCGGTCGCCGGGGATCCGCAAGGCGGACGTGCTCCCCAGTCCCAACATCTGGTACTACCCGAAGGCGTACGAGGTCGAGAACCGCGCGCAGGACGTAGGCGGCGAAATCTGGCGCGTGCTGGCCGAGGAGGCGCCGTGGGCCGGGCGGGATGTCCTGGACGTCGGCTGCGGTGACGGCTTCCACCTGCCGAGGTTCGCCGAAACCGCGCGATCCGTGCTCGGGGTCGAGCCGCACGCACCGTTGTTGCGGCGCGCGGCCGAGCGGGTCGCCGAAGTGCCGAACGCGGGCGTTGCCGCCGGTTCGGCACAACGGCTCCCCGTGCCGGACGCGAGCGTGGATGTGGTGCACGCTCGTACCGCGTACTTCTTCGGGCCCGGCTGTGGACCCGGGCTCCGAGAAGCCGATCGCGTGTTGCGTCCCGGCGGGCGGCTCGCGATCGTCGATCTCGACGTGTCGAGCGAGCCGTATGGCAGGTGGATGCGCGAGGACCTTCCGGACTACGACCCGCCAGAAGTCGAGAAGTTCTTTACCGCGCAAGGGTTTCGCTGTCGCCGGGTGGCCACCGAGTGGCGCTTCGGCGACACCGCCGCGATGGCTGCGGTGCTGCGGATCGAGTTCAGCCCGCGCGTGGCCGAGATCGCGATCGCGGACGTGCTACGGATGAACCCGGCCACTTCGGCCGGTGTGACGATGCCGGTGGGCTACCGCGTGCATGTCCGCGAGCGGCCGGCCGGCATCGTCCTCGGTCGTCACTCGGTGTCCTCGGCGGAGGCGTCTTCGGCTTCTTCGATCTCGCCGAGGATGGCGTAGATCGACCGGCGTGCTTCGTTGAGCACCTCGATCGCCTTCGCCTTCTGGTTCGGCGTACCCGCCTGCGCGACCTGCATGATCGCGGCGAGCAGCGGCCCGCCCGCCTTGCGCAGGTTCATGTCGTCCGGGTCCGCGCCGTCGGCGATCTGCTCCCACGGCGGCGCGCCTTCGTGCGCCTTCGCGGCTTCCTGACCGGCTTCGGTCAGTTCGAAGAGGCGCTTGCCGCCCTCTTCCTTGCTGACGACGAGGCCTTCGTCGGCGAGCAGCTGGAGGGTCGGGTAGACCGAGCCGGGACTCGGCCGCCACAGCCCGTCGCTGCGCTCGGCGATTTCGCGGATGATCTCGTAGCCGTGCCTCGGCTGCTCGGAGAGCAGCGCGAGGATCGCCGCGCGGACGTCACCGCGCCTGCCCCGCCTGCCGCCGCCACGACGGTGCGGGCCGTGTCCCCTGCCGCCGTGGCCACCGGGGCCCCAGCCGGGAGGGAACTCGCCGAAGCCGCCGCGTGCCCACGGGCCGAAAGCGCCGCGGACGTGCGGAGGGGGGAATTCCTGGTTCTGGTTGAAGGGGTTCCTCATGATCGATTCCTTTCTGCGTGGTGTCGGAACGACTGGTTCCGACACGTTGACGATATATCGGAACCGGTCGTGATGCAACTAGCGACTGTCGGCGCAGGCGAGCAGGCAGGCTCCGACGTCGTGGAGGTGGGCGAGAAAAGCGCTGGTCGCGGGACCGCTGGGGCGCTCGGCGGGAAGCGTCACACCGACGGAAAGACGTACGCCGGGCAGCTTCGTCGGCAGCACCGCGAACCTGTCGTCCTCCTCGGCGACGAGTGCGGGCAGCGCCGCCACGGCCTCCGTTTCGAGCACGAGTTGCCGCAGCGTGAGGATCGAGTCGCAGTCGACCCGGTCGACCGGGAGCGCGACGCGCTCGTGCACGAACGCGTCCTCCAGCTCGCGCCGGAGCCCGGTGCCGGGAAGGGGGAACACCCACGGGTGCGCGGCCAGCGCCGACAGCGGGGCGTGCCCGCCGAGCGCGGCGTGCCCGGCGCGCACGACCAGCCGGATCGGCTCGTCGTAGAGGCATTCCTGGGTCAGCGGCGAGGGGGCGGCCGTCGGGCCGAGGCGGCCGACCACGAGGTCGAGGCGGCCGGCGAGCAGGTCTTCGTGCAGCACGGACAGCCGGTCCTCGCGCACGACGACGGTCAGCTCGGGGTGATCCCGCTTGAGGCGCGCGATGGCGCGCGGCACCAGGAGGTTCGCGCCGGCGAGGTGCGTTCCGACGGTGACCGTGCCGCGATCGGCGTCGTTCAGTTCGACGACGTGCCTGCTCGCCTGCCTGAGGTGTCCCAGCACCGCGCGGGCGTGCTCGACCACGGCGCTGCCGACCGTCGTGGCCGTGATCCCGCGGGGCCCGCGGTCGAACAGGCGCGCGCCGATGATCTCTTCGAGCTCGCGGAGCGACCTGGTGGCCGCGGGCTGGGTGATGCGCAGGTGGTCCGCGGCACGGACCACGCTCCCGTGCTCGGCGAGTGCGTCCACGAGCGTGAGGTGACGGATCTTGAGCCTGCCGTCGAGGAGCTGTGGTGGCTTCATGGCCGCACGGTATGCCGATTTCGGTATGCCGGGCATGGAATCGGCATTTGCCGGGCATGGGACGCGCGGGTCACGATCGGGGCGTGAACTGGGAACTGATCGACACGGCCCTGTCCGCGGAAGTCGCCGCGGGACGGCTGCCGGGAGCCGTGGTGGGGATCCTGCACCGGGGTGCGGTCGTGCACCTGAGCGCGGTCGGGTACCGCGACCCGGTGGCGCGGGTCCCGATGACCGAGGACACGCTGTTCTGGCTGGCGTCGATGACGAAGCCGGTGACCACCGCGGGTGCGCTCCAGCTCCTGGACCTCGGCACCGAACTGGGCGGGCTCCTGCCCGAGTTCGCCGGCCGCGCCGTGCAGCCGACCGTGCTCGACCTGCTTCGCCACACCTCGGGCATCGTGGAGGGCCTGCTCGGGTCGACCGAGGTGCACCGCAGGTACGCGAACGCCGTCGGCGACGGCATGACGGCCTTCACCGGCGACGAGTTCGTCGGACGGCTCGCGCCGCTGCCGCTGCTGCACGCGCCGGGCGAACGGTGGCACTACGGCTGGGGGCTCGACCTGATCGGGCTGGCCGTCGAGCGGCGCACCGGCGGGCGGCTCGGCGACTTCCTCCGGGACGCGGTGTTCCGGCCGCTGGGGATGACCGAGACCGGGTTCGGCGTCGCGGACCCGGACCGGTACGCCAAGCCACTGCCCGGTGAGAGCCTGCCGGACCTCTCCCGCGCGCGGTTCGATTCCGGCGGCGCCGGACTCGTCGGCACCGCGGAGGACTACCTCGCCTTCGTCGCCGCGTTGCTGGGGCACCGGCCGCTGCTCACGCCGTCGATGGTCGACCGGATGACCACCGACCGGCTGGAGGAGGGCACCGATGTGCGCGGCCTGGAGGAGATGCGGCCCCACCACACCTTCGGCCTCGGTGTCGCGGTGCACCGCGACACCGGCGCGTACACCTGGCCCGGCGCGGGCGGCACCACCTGGTGGGCGGATCCGGCGCGGGACCTCGGCGTGGTGTTCCTGGCCCATTCACCGGGACGGGCGAAGCGGAACCACGCGTTCATCGGCGAGCTGGTCGAGCGGGTTTTCGATACAGGTCGGTGAGCAGCGCGACGGCGGCGTGGGTCAGCGGATGCGGGTCGTGGCGGCGCCAGACCAGGCGCACCTCGATCGGCGGGGCGCCGCGCAGCGGCACGAACTTGACGCCGTCGCGGCGGTACTGGGCGACGGTGCTTTCCGGGGTGATGCCGACGTGGCGACCGCCGGCGACCGCGGCGAGCCAGTCGTCGACGTCCTGGCTGTACTCGATCGTGGGCCTGCGGTCCCGTGGCCACAGGTCGACGGTGGTCGTCCCGGTGCGCCGGTCCACGAGCACGGTCCTGGTCAGCACGTCGTCGAGTGCGATCGAGCGGCGGGAGGCCCACGGGTCGGTCACGGCCATCGCGCAGTACCGGCGTTCGCGGCCGACGACCGCGCCCGCGAAGCGTCGTTCGTCGAACGCCGTGCGGACCACGGCCAGGTCGCAATGGCCTTCGGCGAGCCCGCCGGTGGTCGAGTTGGTCCGGATGAGCCGCAGTTCGACGTCCGGGTACCGCTCCGCCCACTGCCGCTGGAACGCCAGCGTGCGGCGCCCCATCGCAGCCCAGGCGTGCCCGATCCGGAGCCGGGTGTGCCCCGTGGTGGCTTCGAGCACCAGTTCGTCGGCGTCGGCGAGGAGGTGCCGGGCCCTCGTCAGCACCTGGACGCCCGCCGTGGTCGGCAGGACGCTCCGGCTGGTCCGGTGCAGCAGGCGCACGCCGAGCACGTCTTCCAGCGCGATGAGCGTGCGGGACACCGCGGCCTGGGACACGCCCAGTTCGACGGCGGCGTCGGTGAAGCTGCCCGCGTCCGCGACGGCGACCAGCGCCCGAAGATGACGCAGCTCCAGATCCATGCGTCCAGCGTATAGCAGCGTCGTTCTATGCATTTTGGTTATGTGAATCGACGAGGCACGCTTCGGTGCATGAAGACGCGTACGGCAGAAGGGCAGCGCTCGGCGGGGGTGGCGATGATGCTCGCCAGCGGGATGGCCAACCAGGTGGGCGCGGGTGTCGGCGCGCTGGCCTTCCCGGTGCTGGGGCCGCTCGGCGTGGTCGCGGTGCGGCAGTGGGTGGCCGGGATCGTGCTGCTCGCCGTGGGCAGGCCGTCGCTGCGGTCGCTCACCTGGTGGCAGTGGCGACCCGTGCTGGGGCTCGCCGTCGTCTACGCCACGATGAACCTGTCGCTCTACGCCGCGATCGACCGCGTCGGGCTGGGACTGGCGGTGACCCTGGAATTCCTCGGCCCCCTGGCCGTGGCACTGGCGCCCGCGCGGCGCCTGCTGGACGGCGCCTGCGCGGTCGTCGTCGGCGTTGCCGTGCTCGTGCTGACGCGGCCGAAGCTGACCACGGACTACCTAGGTATCGCGCTCGCCCTGATCGCCGCGGCTTCGTGGGCGGGCTACATCCTGCTGAACCGGGTCGTCGGCGCCAGGGTGCCGGGCGTGCGGGGAAGTGCCGCGGCGGCCGGGACTTCGGCGCTGTTCTACGTGGCCGCCGGGGTGCCGGTGCTCATCGAAGCGCGCCCTTCGCTCGTCGTGCTCGGGTGCGCGGCCGTCGCGGGCGTGCTTTCGTCGGCCGTGCCGCTGTTGTTCGACCTGCTCGCGTTGCGGCGCGTGCCCGCGCGGTTCTTCGGCGTGTTCATGAGCGTCAACCCGGTGCTGGCGGCGCTGGTCGGACTGGTCGTGCTGCACGAGCCGCTCGCCTGGCTCGACTGGCTCGCGATCGCGGCGGTCGTGACCGCGAACGCGGTCAGCCTCGTCACCGTGCGGCCGTCGGCCCAGGTCGCACCGCCGCGCCCCACCTGTCGCGCGGGCCGTTGACCATGGGACACTACGGAGTCGTGTCGACTCTTCCTTTGGTGTTCGAGGCCCCTCGGCGTGGGTTGCCGCCGAGGCACCTCGCTGATCTTTCCGCGAGCGAGCGCGCCGCCGCCGTCGCCGAACTCGGCGAGAAGCCCTTTCGTGCCAAGCAGTTGTCGAATCACTACTTCTCGCGGCTGACCGTCGACCCGGAGGCGATGACCGATATCCCGGCTGCCTCGCGCCAGCGGCTCGTCGACGAGCTGATGCCGCCCCTGCTCACCGAAGTGCGCTCGCTGGCGTGCGATGACGGCAGCACGCGGAAGATGCTGTGGCGCGCGCACGACGGCACGCTGCTGGAAAGCGTGCTGATGCGCTACCCGGGGCGGGCGACCCTGTGCATTTCGAGCCAGGCGGGCTGCGGGATGGCGTGCCCGTTCTGCGCGACCGGGCAGGGCGGCCTCGACCGGAACCTGTCCACCGCGGAGATCGTGGACCAGGTGCGCTCGGCGGCCGCCGTCATGCGTGACGGCCTGATGCCGGACTCGTCCGGGAAACCGAACCCCGGCCGCCTGTCGAACATCGTCTTCATGGGCATGGGTGAGCCACTGGCGAACTACAAGCGCGTGGTGGCCGCGGTGCGGCGGATCACGGAGCCCGCGCCGGAGGGTCTTGGTATTTCGCAGCGTTCGGTGACGGTGTCGACGGTGGGTCTCGCTCCCGCTATCCGCAAGCTGGCGGACGAGAAGATGCAGGTTCGGTTGGCGGTGTCGTTGCACACTCCGGATGACGAGTTGCGGGACACGCTGGTGCCGGTGAACAACCGGTGGTCGGTGGACGAGGTTCTGGAGGCTGCTCGCTATTACGCGGACACGTCGGGCCGCCGGGTGTCGATCGAGTACGCGTTGATCCGGGATATCAACGATCAGCCGTGGCGCGCGGATTTGCTGGCGAAGCGGTTGAAGAAGCATCTTGGTCAGTTGGTGCATGTGAACGTGATCCCGTTGAACCCGACGCCGGGCAGCAAGTGGGATGCGTCCCCGAAGCCGGTGGAGCGGGAGTTCGTGCGGCGCGTCAACGAGGGTGGCGTGGCGTGCACGGTGCGGGATACGCGCGGCCAGGAGATCGCCGCCGCCTGCGGGCAGCTCGCCGCTGAGGGCTGATCTTCGCGAAGAGGGTCCGGTCGTACGCCAAACGCTTGGCTGTCAACGCATCCGGATGCGCGCTGTCATCTCGATGAGGGATCGTTTCCGGGTTGCTCGTTACGTCCGGTGTCCCGTTGCCGATGGACCTTCCGGCAGGTCGTCTGACGGAGGAGCGGGACATGGCCAACGCGCAGTCGCTCGAAGATCGGATCGCCACGCGGATTCAGGCGTCGTCGTTGGGGGTGGCGGTGGCCGACCCGGTGAACGGGCCCGACCAGGGTGTCTTCATCGACAACCCGTACAACGCGATCAACTCGAACTCGGAGACCAGGTTCGGCCGGGACCCGAAGAGCCGGATCGTGCAGTACGCGCCGGGGTCGGACACCTTGCTGACGGTCATCCCGCGGATCAAGGCGATGTCCCTCGGCTACGGCGACACCCCGCCCTCCTTCGCCCAGCGCGTCAAGGACTACCTCGACTGGGGCGCCGAGCGCGCCGTCAAGCAACCCTTCGTCGGTGTCTGCGAAAGCTTCAACGCGGTCGCCATCGCCATCCTGACGGCCAGGAACAGCCCGCTCGACAACGGCACGGTGATCGAGTACATCGGCGTGAAGCAGGGCGGCCTTGGGCACGCCATCGCCGTGATCGGCCGCGCCGACCGGGTGGAGGCCGTCGGCGACACCGTCCCTGTCCCTGGCCTGTGGGGCGCGGACTGCATCGTGGTCGACCAGTGGTACGCCCTCCAGGCAGGCACCGCGCCGGTCTTCCACGTCGCGGGCCCGCACGCCGACGGCGACTACCTCAAGTTCCTCACCACCGGCACCACGCGCACCGGCCTCTACGGCACCTTCACCAAGGACGGCACCCGCGCCAACATCAACCCCCGGGGGTGAAGGCTGCTGTTCCCGCGCGTCACGCGGTGCTCCAAAGTCGTTGCTGACCTGCGCCATCGTCTCGAATAGGCGACTTCTACCTACCCGATTGCCGATGCGCGCCGTTCCTGCCCGCTGACATCGTCAGCGAGGGGATCGGACGTGGTCCGCAGGCTTGAGGAAGGAGTCTCGTGACGAGTTCCGTCTTGACACCACGAACTGCCCGGTCGAGTGGGGTGCAGCCGGTGACCGTCGCGGTACGCGCGCCGGATCCGGTGACCGCGCTCGGCGTGAGGAGCCTGCTCGGCGCGGATCCGCGGCTCAAAGTGGTCGGCGAAGACGATTTCGCGCTCGCTGACGTGATCGTGGTGGCCGACACCGGTATCGGCGTGCTGTCGCTGCTGCGAGAGGTCCGCACGACTTCACGGCGTGAGCCGCCGCCGCGGTGCGTGGTGATCACCGAGACGCTCCGGCCCGACACGGTGATCGCGGCCATCGATTCCGGGATGACCGCTCTCCTGCCGCCGTCGAGGGTCACCGGCGCCGCGCTGGTGCGGACGATTCTCGCGGTCACCGAAGGGGACGCGATCTTTCCGTCCTGGCTGCAAGCGCGCCTGCTGACCCAGCTGGAGCAGATCCGGCAGGACGTGCTCGAGCCGCGCGGATTCACCTTGTCCGGCCTGTCGCTGCGGGAGCGGGACGTCCTGCGGCTGCTGGCCGACGGACACGGCACCGAGCAGATCGCGGCGAAGCTCAGCTACTCCGAAAGCACGGTGAAGAACGTGATAGCGGGCGTGACCACCCGCTACGGCCTTCGCAATCGCGCCCACGCGGTCGCCTTCGCCACGCGTGCCGGTCTCATCTGATCTCCGGCGGGACCAGTTCGCGGAGCTGGCGGCGCGAGGAGATGCCCAGCTTGCGGTACACGTTGCGCAGGTGCGCGTCGACGGTGCGGGTGCTGAGGAAGAGCATCGTGGCGACGTCCTTGTTCGTCGCACCCGCGACGACCTTCTCGACGATGGACCGCTCTTGGGCGGTGAGCTGGGCGAGTGCGTCGCCGCCCGATCTGGCCGACGGGTCACCGGTCGCCAGCAGCTCGCGGTTGGCGCGGTCGGCGAAGGCGCGGGCACCCGCCCGCACCAGCATGTCGTGCGCCGTGCGCAACTCCACCCGCGCGTCGGCGCGTCTGTTCTCCCGGCGGAGCCATTCGCCGTAGGTCAGGTGCGCGCGAGCGTGCAGCACGCCGATCCCGGTGCGGGCGAAGTTGTCGATGGCTTGCCGGTACAGCGGTTCGGGATCGTCTTCGAGCTCGAGCAGCGCCCGTGCCTGCGACCGTTCGGCGACGGCCCAGGGGGCCGGGTTCGCGCGTGCCAGCGCTTCCAGGTGGTCCATCGCCACGACGGCGTCCGAGGTGCGGCCGAGCCGGGCGGCGGCTTCGACGAGTTCGGGGTAGACGGCCCAGATGGAGTAGAAGCCGGCTTGGTGCCGTCGCTGCGCTGCCAGCGCGGAGTTCAGGGCCGTCTCGTAGTCGCCGAGCCCGTTGTGGAGCACCGTGGTCGCGTACTGCTCGCCGGCGATTTCGAGCGGTCTCTCCCCACGGCCCATCGGCTCGGCCAGCCGCCGGAAGCGTTCGACGTCCCCGCGGAAGCCGGCGAGCACGAGATCGGGCCCGACGACCGGGATGGTGCCCGCCGACTCGTCGATCGCGCGTGCTTCGTCGAGGCTGGCGGCCGCGTCGTCGAACCGGCCGAGCGCGACACGGGCGATCGACTGGTAGCGCAGTGCCTGGGGCAGGGTGGCCAGCACACCGTCGCGGCGCGCGAAGTCCACCTGGCGGTCGGCGATCTCCGCCATCAGCACGTCTTCGCGCAGATCGGTGGCGACCTGGCAGGCCAGGTTCATCCGCCATGGCGCCGTCCCACCGGAGGTCACCCGGCACTCGGCCACCGCGGTGCGCATCGCGGGCACCGCCTGGTCGACGGGGAGCATGATCTGGTCCAGCAGCGCGGTGAGCAGGAACTCCACCGGCCGCTCCGGGGGCCGCTCTGGCAGCCGTTCGCGGATGCGGGTGCCGAGGTCGTTGAGCCTGCCCGGCTCGTTCTCGTTGTACATGAACGAGGTGAAAGCCTCCAGATAGGCCTCGGTCGCCTGGTCCGGGGCCGATCCGGAGATCATGTCGACGAGCGTGGCCGTCGCCTGCGGGCTGTGGCTGACCTGGAACTCGATCCGCGCCCGCAGCAGGCGGGCGATCGCCCACCCCTGTTCGTCCAGCAGGTGGCGCTCCGCCTGTGCGACGAGCTCGCGCGCCTCGTTCGGCGCCCCGGCCCGCAGGCGCAGCTGCGCGCCGGTGAGCAGGCGGGCGGCCCGGCGGCCGGGATCGGGGGTCAGCTCTCCCGCGCGCTCCATGAACGCGGCGGCCGCGGCGTATCCACCGCGCAGGCGCGCTCGATCGGAGGAGCGCGCCAGTTCCGTGGCGATGCCTTCGTCGGCGTCGATGACGGCGTGGGCGCGATGCCAGGCCCTGCGGTCGGAATCGGTCTCCGGATCGAGCACGCCGGCGAGTGCGCCGTGCACCCGCCGACGCGTCTCCGCTGACGCCGACGCGTAGACGGCCGAACGCACGAGCGGGTGCCGGAACCGCAGCCGCGGGCCAAGGCTCAGCAGCCCGGCGCCTTCCGCGAGCGCGAAGTCCTCGCCGTCCAGCCCGAGCCGCTCGGCGGCGCGGCGCAGCAGCCCGATGTCACCGACCTGTTCCGCCGCGGCGAGGACCACCAGCGGTCGCGCGGGTTCGGGCAGCAGCTCGAACCGGCGCGCGAACTGCGCTTCCAGCGCTGCCACCACATCGGTGCGGGAACGATGCGGGCCCGGCACGCCGAACGGCCCGCCGTGGCGGGCGAATTCGAGCAGCGCCAAGGGGTTGCCGCGCGCTTCGGCCAGGATGCGGTCGAACACGTCGGCGTCGATCCCGGTCGGCGCTTCGCTGTTCACCAGCGCCCTGGCGTCCTCGTTGTCCAGGCCCGTCAGCGTGATACGGGGAAGATCGGCGATGCCCGCCACCGAACCGGCGTCGCGCGAGGCGAGCACCAGCGCGACCGGCTCGACGGTCACCCGCCGCGCCACGAACACCAGCGCGCGCCGGGAAGCTTCGTCCACCCACTGGACGTCATCCACCACACAGCACACCGGCCGCTCCCGGACCGCTTCCCGCACCAGTCCCAGTATGGCGAAACCGACCATCAACGGGTCCGGCGAGGTCTGGGCGCCGAGGCCGAACACCGCTTCGATGGCGTGCTGCTGCACGTCGGGGAGCTTGTGGCGGTGTTCCAGCAGCGGAGCGCAGAGCTGGTGCAAGGCCGCGTACAACAGGTCCTGCTCGAACTCGGTGCCCGTGGCGCGCAGGAGCGTGAAGCCGTCGAGCTGGTCCGCCGCCGCGTCCAGCAGCGTCGACTTGCCGATTCCCGCCTCGCCCGACACCACCACGGAGCCACCGCGTCCCGCGGCCGCCGCGGTCGTCACCCGGCCGATCTCACGAAGCTCCGCTTGGTGGCCGACGATTCGCACCCGCACTTGCCTCCACTTTGACCGGGGAATTCACCCTTCAGGCACGTCATCGTACTGAAGCAGCGCGGCACCCCGCCCGAGACGCCCTGGTGGAGCCGCGATCGTTGATGCCCTTCATCCGTTCCACTGCTGTTCGTCGCGGTCACCTTCGACGCCTTCGCCTCTCGATCGGCCCGGATCCTGTCGACGCCGCGGCAAACCGTTCCGCATCCCGGCACGCCAGGGAGCCCGCTCGGCGAGCCGCGCGGACGGCCACCGTCCGTTGTGGACGGAGGTCCGGACCTGGTGGACGAGTTCGCGGGCGACGGCCTCGACCGCGGGCGTGCTCCGTCCGGCGCGCGGCGCGCCGAGCACGATCGAGCGCCACACCTCGGGCCCGGTGAGCGGGGCCGCGCTCAAGGTGACGTCGTCGGCGATGCCGACCGCGGGCAGGATCGTCCAGCCGCGCCCGCCGCGAACGAGGTCCTTCTGCACCGGCATCGAATTGGTCTGGACACTGACCTCCAGCTCGACCCCGGCCTCCCGTGCGGCGCCGGTGATCAGTGCCCGCAAGGCGTGCCCGGCCGTCGGCATCACGAAGGGCCGGGCCGCGACCTCGGCGAGCGGGACCGGGCTGTCCGCGCGCAGCGCGTCCGCCGTCGGGGCGGCGACCCAAAGCTGTTCACGGACGAGTGGCGTCACGTTCAGGGAAGGCGCGTTCGTCAGGTTGTACAGCAGGCTGAGGTCGAGGTCCCCGTCGTCGAGCCACTGCTGGAGGTGTCCCGAATACGCGGTGAGCAGTCTCAGTTCGATCCCGGGGTGGTCGTGCAGCACCGCCGACACGAGTGGTTCCGCGAGGAGGCCGGCGGTGCTTTCCAGCAGGCCGACGGTGACGATGCCGGTCACCACGCCCGGTGCCGGGGCCAGTTCGGCGCGGGCGCGGTCCAGTTCGGTCAGCACGCGCCTGGCCCGTTCGGCGAGGCTCGCCCCCGCCTCGGTCGGGCGCATCCCGTGCCGGGTCCGCTCGAACAACGGGACGCCGAACTCCTGCTCCAGCGTCCTGATCTGCCTGGTGACCGCGGGCTGCACCAGGTGCAGCAGCTCGGCCGCGCGGGTCACGCTGCCCACTTCGACGACCGTGACGAGGGCTTTCAGCTGCTTGAGGTCCATACCCGGTCCTTGCGACATGCCGATGGCTCATGGCGGCATCACGAATCACTATTTCACAATTGATCGAATCACGAGTGATGATGGAAGGCGAGGTTCAGCCGACCGCGGAGAGGAAGTCGTGATGGACGGGCTCACCGACGAGGAAGCCGCGATCGTCGCGGTGCTGCGCGAGTTCGTCGACCGGGAGGTCCGCCCGGTGGCGCGGGAACTCGACCACGGCAACACCTATCCGGAGGCGCTCATCGAGCAGCTGAAGGAGATGGGCGTCTTCGGGCTGGCGATCCCCGAACCCTGGGGCGAGTCGCACGTCTCCGCGCAGTGCTACGCCGCTGTCACCGAGGAACTGGCTCGTGGCTGGATGAGCCTGGCGGGCGCGATGGGCGGGCACACGGTGGTTTCGAAGCTCTTGGTCGCGTTCGGGACGCGGGAGCAGAAGGACGCCTACCTGCCGAGGATGGCGACCGGCGAACTCCGCGCGACCATGGCGCTGACCGAACCCGGTGGGGGCTCCGATCTCCAGGCACTGCGCACCACTGCCCGTCGCGAGGGCGACGCCTACGTCGTGAACGGGTCGAAGACGTGGATCACGAACGCCCGCCGCTCCGGGCTGGTCGCGTTGCTGTGCAAGACCGATCCGGGCGCGGTGCCGGCGCACCGCGGGATCAGCATCCTGCTCGTCGAGCCAGGGCCCGGTTTCCACGTTTCGCGGGACCTGCCGAAGCTGGGCTACAAGGGGGTGGAGAGCTGCGAGCTCGCGTTCGACGACTTCCGCGTCCCGGCGACGGCGCTGCTCGGCGCGGAGGAGGGACACGGGTTCGCGCAGATGATGCGCGGCCTGGAGATCGGCCGCATCCAGGTCGCCTGCCGCGCGCTGGGGGTCGGGCGCGCCGCGCTGGAGGACTCCCTGCGGTACGCGCAGGAACGGGAGAGCTTCGGCAAGCCGATCTGGCAGCACCAGTCCGTCGGCAACCACCTCGCCGACATGGCCACCAAACTGGAGGCCGCGCGCCAGCTCGTGCTCCACGCCGCGCGCCGCTACGACTCGGGTGAGCGGGCGGACCTGGAAGCGGGCATGGCGAAGCTGTTCGCGTCCGAGACGGCCATGGAGGTCGCGCTGGACGCCGTGCGGATCCACGGCGGGTACGGCTATTCGACGGAGTTCGACGTCGAGCGGTACTTCCGCGACGCACCGCTGATGATCGTGGGCGAGGGCACGAACGAGATCCAGCGGAGCGTGATCGCTAAGCAGCTCGTCAAGCGGCACCGGATTTCGTCCTGAGCGAGGGAAAGGCAGCATGGGACCACTCGGAGGCAGCACCGTCGTCGCGGTCGAACAGGCCGTCGCCGCGCCCTTCGCCACCCGGCAGCTCGCCGATCTCGGCGCCAGGGTGATCAAGGTGGAACGGCCGGGCACCGGCGACTTCGCGCGCGGCTACGACCGGACGGTGCACGGGCAGTCGAGCTACTTCGTGTGGCTCAACCGCGGCAAGGAAAGCGTCGAACTCGACCTCAAGGCACCCGCCGACCGCGCGCTGCTGGACGCCGTGCTCGACCGGGCCGACGTGGTCCTGCAGAACCTCGTCCCCGGTGCGGCCGAGCGACTCGGCCTGGACGCGGGCACCCTGCGCGCGAAGCGGCCGGAGCTGATCCACTGCTCGATCTCCGGCTACGGGCCCGACGGTCCTTTTCGGACGAAGAAGGCGTACGACCTGCTGGTGCAGTGTGAAACCGGCCTGGTCATGTCCACCGGAACGCCGGAAACCCCGGCCAAGGCGGGGATCTCCATCGCGGACATCGCCACCGGCATGTACGCCTACAGCGGCATCCTGACCGCGCTCTACGACCGCGAGCGCACCGGGGCCGGCGCGAGCCTGCACGTCGCGATGATCGACGCGCTCGGTGAGTGGATGAGCCAGCCCGCCTACTTCGCCGTCTACGGCCAGGAACCGCCACGCCGCACCGGGGCGGCGCATCCGTCGATCGCGCCCTACGGCCCGTACCGGACCGCGGACGGCACGGTCTTCCTCGGGGTCCAGAACGACCGCGAGTGGGCCGCCTTCTGCCGCGAGGTGCTGTGCCGCCCGGAATTCGCGGATGACGTCCGGTTCCGTACCAACGTCGACCGCGTGAGCCGCACCGAAGAGCTGACTTCGATCGTGGAGAACGCATTCCGCCGGCTCTCCGCCGAGGAGACCGTGGAGTTGCTGGAGCGGGCCGGGATCGCGAGCGCGCGGTTGCGCACGCCGGGGCAGTTCGCCCGGCATCCCCAGCTCGACGCGCGGAACAGATGGCGGGCGATCGCCACTCCCGCCGGGGCCGTGCGGGCGCTGCTGCCGCCGGTCGAGGTCGACGGCCGCGAACCGGCGATGGGACCGGTGCCCGCGCTCGGCCAGCACACCGCGGCGATCCGGGCCGAGTTCACCGCCGCCGAGGAGGTTTCCGCGTGAGCGAAGAGATCGAGCGCACCGAAGTACTGCACCACGGCCCGGCGGAGGCGCTGGGCTCGCTGCTGGACGTTCCGCTGCCGGACCTCGACCGCGACGGGCTGCCGTTGCTGTGGCACTGGGTCCACCTGCTGGACCGGCCCGCGCAGGCCGACCTCGGCCGGGACGGCCACCCCGTCCGGCACGCCGTGCCCGCCCCGCCGGAGCCGGGCCGCCGCCGCATGTGGGCGGGTGGTCGCGTCCGCCTGAACGGGCCGCTGCGCTGCGGGCTGCCTGCTACCCGGCGCACGAAAGTCCTTTCGGTGCGGGAAAAGCAGGGCCGTACCGGACGGCTGACGTTCGTCGTCGTCGGGCACCGGATCAGCCAGGGCGGCCGGCTGGTCGTCGACGAAGAGCAGGACCTGGTGTACCGGGACGCCGCGGCCGGCCCGGTGCCCGTCCGCGAAGATCGCGCTGCCGAGCCGGTGGCGGACGACGAGTGGGCCATCGACGTCACGCCGTCGCTGTTGTTCCGGTTTTCGGCACTGACGTACAACGCCCACCGCATCCACTACGACCGCGACTACGCCCGTGATGTCGAGGGCTATCCGGGTCTGGTCACGCACGGGCCGTTGCAGGCGCTCGTGATGGCCGAAGCCGCTCGGCGCCGGGGAGCCGGTGGCGCGCGGTTCTTCGGCTACCGCCTGGTTTCACCGCTGTTCGATCACCAGGGCCTGGTGGCCGGTGTGGTTCCCGGCCCTGGTGAGACCACGACGACGGTGCGGGACCGCTACGGGCGGCAGACCGCCACGGGCACGCTGCGGGGCAGCGCATGACCGAGTCGATCCTGACCGCGCGGACGTTCCTGTTCGTGCCGGGGCACCGGCCCGACCGCTTCGCCAAAGCCGCCGCCAGCGGGGCCGACGCGGTGCTCTTGGACCTGGAAGACGCGGTGGCGCCGGACCGGAAGGAAGCCGCGCGGGAAAACGTCCGCACCTGGCTTGCCGAGGGGAACGAGGCGGTCGTCCGGGTGAACGCGGTGGGTACGCCGTGGCACGACGACGATGTGGCGGCCGTCGCCGGGCGGGCCCGCGCGGTGATGCTGCCCAAAGCGGAGAGCCACGGGCAGATCGAAGAACTGGCTCACCGGGTGCCTGCCGGGACGGGAATCGTCCCGCTGCTCGAAACCGCGATCGGGATCGTGCAGGCCGTGGCCGTCTGCGGTGGTCCCGCCGTGGTGCGCCCCGCCTTCGGCAGCGTCGACCTCGCCGCCCAGATCGGGGTCGATCACCGCTCGGCCGAAGCCCTCCGGCACGCCCGGTCGGCACTGGTTCTCGCGGCGACCGCCACCGGACGCGGCGCACCGATCGACGGGGTCACGACCGCCCTCGACGACGATGCCCTTCGCACCGACCTCGACCACGCGGTCACGCTCGGCTTCACCGGCAAGCTCTGCATCCACCCGGACCAGGTCCGCCCGGCCAACGCGGCGCTGACCCCGTCGGACCGGGAAATCGGGTGGGCGCGGCGCGTGCTCGAGGTCGCCGTCGACGGATCGGTCACCGTGGCCGACGGGCAGATGATCGACCGCCCGGTCGTGCTGCGGGCGCGCGCGATCCTGGCCCGCGCGGGCGAAGGCTGACCTCCGCCCGCGCGGTATCCGCGGCGCTCAGGTGGGGCGGCAGCGCACCGGGTTCCGCAGGTCCGCGCAGGGGCGGTGGCCGTGCGAGCGGATGATGTCCATCCCGACCTGGTTGGTCAGGTAGCGCAGGAAGCTGGCGGCGAGCGAGTCGGCCTTGGGCTCGCCGAAGGTGTAGGCGTACTCCGTCTGCCAGAAGGGAAAGGCCCCGTGGTCGGTCGCTTCCAGGGTGGCCTGCTGGCCGTCGATGCGCACCTTGGTGACGTCCTGCTGGTCCTTCTGGCGGTCAGAGGCGGCCCCGAGTTCGGTGTAGCCGATGGCGCCCGGCGTGTTCGCCACGGCGTCCAGCACGCCGTTCGTGTTGGCCTGGCGGCAGCGGATGACCTGGCCCCGCAGATCTTCTGCCTTCGGCCGCTCGCAGTCGTTGGAGTTTTCGCCGGGTTCGGTGAAGCCGAGGACCCGTTGCTCCAAGGTGGCGCGGGTGCCGGATAGAGGACTCCCGGTCGATGAGGCGGACCGGCAGGTCGTTCTTCGCGCCGATGTCCTTCCAGGTGGCGATGCGCCCACCGAAGACGTCTTTGACCTGCGCCAGTGTGAGGTCGTCTACCCCGGCCTTCCGGTTGGCCACGAGGGTGAAGAGCTGGAGCGCGACCGGCCGCGGTACCAGCGCGGGGAGTTTGTCCCCCTTCACCTCTGTCTTGATTCCGTCGGAAAACGCCAGCACATCCGGGTTCTTGCTGTTGTTCAGCCGATCGATACCGTCGGCGCTGCCGTTAAGCCGGGGCGTGAAACCGCTTCCCGGGCAGGATTTTTCGTAGGCGGAAACGGCCTCCCGCACAATGGGTTCGAAGGCTGTGGACCCGGTGACGGTGAGCTGCCCGGTCGCGCAGTCCAGCGGTGGCGGTTTTCCGCTGAACTGTTCGATGGCGAAGGGTTCGACGGAAGCGACGGCCACGAGCGTGGCGATCAGCGCGATGACCCACCGCGGTATGCCGGTGAAGCTCTTGGTCTCCCTGATTCCCTTGTTCCCGAGGCCGCCCTTGATACCGCCTTCGAGCTTGGGATCGGTGAACTCGGCTCCGTTGGCGCTTTCGAGGACAGCCAATACCTTGTAGTGGTGGCCGGGGTTCAACGGCACTCTCGGCAGTTCGATGATGCCCTCGGTGCGCCCTGGTGCCTCGATGTTGTTCGTGTTCAGTCCCGAGTCCGGGCCGAAGTTGTCGCTCGAGACGTCCTTGTGGAGATCGGCCACGACCATTCCGGCCACCGTGCGTCCGGGGAACTTGAACTTGATACCGGCCTTGATCTCGTCGAGGATGGCGTAGTCGTGGGTGTCGATGTTGGCCGTGCCGGTGTTTTCGACGCGCAGCAGGACGAACGACGGATTCAGCAGTGGCGTGTTCTCGTCGTTTTCCAGCTGAAGCTGCCGCCACGCGCCCGCGTGCTCCGAGCCGACGTCCGTGGCCGCCAGGTCCATCTGAACCCGGTAGCCGAGCTGCTTGCGGCCGACGAAGGTGAATTCCCAGAGGAAGGCGAGGATCGGGACGAGGATACCGACGAGCGCCAGGATCACTTCCCAGGGAAAGTCGGCCACGACCGCCTCCGGCATCAGGGGACCACGCAACAACCGGACCAACGTAGTGACCGGGCGGGGCGTCCAGCCGGGCTCCGCCGGGCTGTTCGTCCGTTGTTCATCAGTCGTTGTCCGCGAAGTCCGGTGCTCCCGAAGGGGTGCGGCGCTACAGAATCCGGCGGAGCGCGTCCTCGTCCCTGCCGACGACCGCGGTCTGCCCGTCGATCAGGATCGGCCGTTGGATCAGCACCGGGTTGTCCGCCAGCAGGCCGATCCAGCGCGTGCGGTTGGCGGCATCCCGCGGCAGGTCCGCGAGGCCGAGCTCCTTGGCGACGGGCTCGGTCGTGCGCGCGATGTCCCACGGTTCCATGCCGAGCTTGCCGAGCACCTCGGTCAGCTCGGCCGCGGTCGGCGGGGTGTCCAGGTAGCGCCGCTCGGTGTAGTCCGCGCCGGACTCGTCCAGCGCCTTCTTCGCGGTCCGCGACTTGCTGCAGCGCGGGTTGTGCCAGATTTCCATACCGGCATCATCCCGTGCTCTCGTGGCCTGGAGCAGTTCGGGGAGCCGTGGTTGGTATTACTATACCGGTGGATGTTAGGGTTCGGTATAACTATACCAACCCTGTGACTTGAGGTATTCGTGATCGAGCTGAAGACGCCTGCGGAGATCGAACGCATGCACGTGGCCGGGCGCTTCGTCGCCGAGGTGCTCTCCGAGGTCGGCAAGCTCGCCGATGTGGGCGTCAACCTCCTGGAGCTGGAACACCACGCGCGCGGCATGATCGAACGGCGCGGAGCGGAGTCGTGCTACTGGGACTACTCGCCGTCCTTCGGCAGGGGCCCGTTCCGCAACGTCATCTGCCTGGCGGTGAACGACGCCGTGCTGCACGGGTTGCCCCACGACTACGTGCTCCGCGACGGGGACGTGCTCACCGCGGACCTCGCGGTCAAAATCGACGGCTGGGCGGCCGACTCGGCGCGCACGGTCATCGTCGGGACCGCCGCCGAGGAGGATCTGAGGATCATCCGTGCCACCGAGGAAGCGCTGGAAGCGGCGATCGAGATGGCGCGCCCCGGCAACCGCCTCGGCGACATTTCGGCGGCGATCTGGGCGGTGGCTTGCGATTACGGCTATCCGGTCAATACCGAGTTCGGTGGCCACGGGATCGGTCGGACCATGCACGAGGATCTTCACGTCTCCAACAAGGGGCGAGCTGGTCGTGGCATGAAGCTTCGGCCGGGGTTGACTCTGGCACTTGAGCCCTGGTTCGCTCGTACTACCGATCAGATCATCTATGACGCTGACGGGTGGACTATTCGGTCGGCTGATGGGTCGCGGACGGCTCATTCGGAGCATACGGTGGCTGTTACTGAGGGGGCGCCGTTGGTGCTTACTCGTAGGGGGGATGAGGGTTTCGTTTTGGGGTGATCTCGCGTGTTTTGGTGGCTCGGTGCGGGTTTCAAGCGCGCCTGCGGCGCGCCGTGGGGAACCCGATTGGGCTCCGGGATTTGTTGTGCTGGTTGCTAGAATTGCGGAGTGGCGGGCGCAGGCTTTTGCGTTGCGCACTATTTCTCAGATGGTGCGGGCGTCCTCGCGAAGATCGGTGGCCGGGGAGATCGCGTTGCTGTCGAATTTGACGCAGGCCGCGGCGGAGCCGAGGGTGGCGCTCGCTGTCGCGTTGACCTCATACCTGCCGTGCACTATGAGCGGCGGCGTCAGGAGAAAGTGGCGGCGCGCAGGTTGGAGATCCGACATG